>JBDSTJ010000001.1:0-5328 GCA_039928335.1 Streptosporangiaceae bacterium
GCCGCCCGGCTCGACGACTCGGCCCTGCGGGTCCTGCGGCTCAAGGAGGCCAGGGGCCTGTTCGCCGCGACGGCGGTCCCGCCCGCCCAGGCGGCGCGGCTGGTCCGCACCGCCGGCCACCGGCGTACCGCCCTCGACGTCGCCACCAGGGCCGTGACGGTGGTCAAGAACGACAAGGCGCTACCGCTCCACGGCGGCGTCCATGTCACCGGGCCGGCCCGATTCGCCCTGACCAGGGCCCTCAAGAAGGAAGGCCTCCGCATCGTGCCCGCAGCCGCCGCCCGCACGGTCCTGGTCACGACCTCGGACGCGGGGCCGGGTACCGGCCGGTACCTCGCGACCCTCGCCCGCCGCACAACCGTGGTCATGGTCTCGACCGGCAACCCCTACGACCTGCGCTACGCCGATGCCGCCCAGGCGTCGGTCGCCACCTACGCGGCCGGCCCCGTCTCCATGCGCGGCCTGGCCAGGGTCCTGTCCGGCCACGCGCCCGCCACCGGCAGGCTCCCCCTCGCCATCCCCGGCGGCCCCCGAGCCGGAACCGGCCTCTCGTACTGACGAGGTGCGGGGTTCGGCTGCCGGGGGTCAACCTCCGCGCGTGCGTCTGCCAGAACCTCCGGCTGGACGGGGGAGCGCGGGGCTGGGAGGATCTGCCGTGATTCTGCCGGATGCGATGCTGGAGGTGAACAGTGTCGAAATGGGCCGTGGTAAGTCTGGTCTGCCTGGTCGCGCTGCCGTCCGCCGGCTGCGCCGGCGGACCGGACGCGGCGCTGCCCCCGCAGATCACCTCCTCGTCGTATCCGTTGTTCGCCGACGATCCGACCCAGGGTCCGCAGGCCGAGGGCACACCGGCGACTGAGCGGCCTGGGAGCCGGCCGCCGGACTTTCCGGCGAGGCTGGTGCTGATGCGGTTTCTGCGCGGGGCCGGGGCGGGCAACCCGAAGGTCTGCGGTTGGGTCAGCCCGGAATACGACCAGAAGGTGTTCTCGGTCCTGGGGGGTTGCGCGCGTTGGGTCGCCTCGATCGGGCCCGGGGACCGGGCCAGGCTCAGGGTGGTCACGGTTCCGGCGGCCACGGGGAGCCCGGCGGCCTGGACCGTGCGGGCCGCCTCGCTGGTCTGGCCGAAGGGAAAGCCGACCACGCCGAAGGCCACGTTCTTCGTGCTCCGCAAGCCCGGTTCCCGCTGGTTGCTGTCTGTGTAACGACAGTGTCACAGCCCCGGCTTAGTATCGACTCATCAGGTCATCACGACAATGAAGTCGAAGGGCTGGGACAACCATGGACGCGGTCACCAACGTGCCCGTACCGGTCAACGAGCCGGTCAAGTCGTACGCCCCGGGCAGCCAGGAGCGTCTCGCCCTCGAATCGAAGATCAAGGAGCTGGGCGCGGAGACGCTCGACCTGACCATGACGATCGGCGGGGTGCGACGACCCGGCGGCGGTGCTCCGATCGAGGTCGTCGAGCCACACCGGCACCAGCACGTGCTCGGCACGGTGCACAACGCCACCGACGCCGACGTCGTGGCGGCGATCGAGGCCGCCAGGCAGGCCGCTCCGCTCTGGCGCGACCTCAGCTACGACGACCGGGCGGCGATCTTCCTCAGGGCCGCGGACCTGCTGGCCGGGCCGTGGCGGCAGGTGCTCAATGCCAGTACCGTCCTGGGCCAGTCCAAGAACCCGCTCCAGGCCGAGATCGACGCCGCCTGCGAGCTGATCGACTTCTGGCGCTACAACGTGGCCTACGGGCGGCAGCTCCTCACCGAGCAGCCGGGGAGCCAGCCGGGCATCTGGAACCGGCTCGAGTACCGGCCGCTCGAGGGCTTCGTCCTGGCGATCACCCCGTTCAACTTCACTTCGATCGCGGCGAACCTGCCGACCGCGCCGGCCCTGATGGGCAACGTGGTCGTCTGGAAGCCCTCGCCGACCCAGCAGTTCTCCGCGCACTTCATCATGCGGCTGCTCGAGGCGGCCGGCCTGCCGCCCGGCGTGATCAACCTGGTCACCGGCGACCACCAGGCCATCGCGAGGGTGGCGCTGACCCATCCGGACCTGGCCGGGATCCACTTCACCGGGAGCACCGGCACCTTCCAGCGGCTGTGGCAGACCGTGGGCCAGAACATCGCGGGCTACCGCGCCTACCCGCGGCTGGTGGGGGAGACCGGCGGCAAGGACTTCATCGTCGCCCATCCCAGCGCCGACCCGGACGTGCTCCGGGTCGCGATGATCCGCGGGGCCTTCGAGTACCAGGGCCAGAAGTGCTCGGCCGCCTCCCGGGCCTATGTCGCCAGGTCGGTCTGGGACCGGATGAAGGACGACTTCCTCGACACGGTCGAGTCCCTGACCATGGGGAACGTGGCCGAAGACCTGTCGCTGTTCATGGGCGCGGTGATCGACGGCCGGGCCTTCGCCAAGCACCGCGACGCCCTGGCCCGCGCCCGGTCCGGCCAGGTCGAGTTGCTCGCCGGCGGTGACGCCGACGACACCGACGGCTGGTTCGTCCGGCCGACGGTGCTGGGCTCCGATGATCCGGCCGACGAGATCTTCACCACCGAGTACTTTGGGCCGATCCTCGGCGTGCACGTCTATGCGGACTCCGACTACGACCGGATGCTCACCCAGATGGAGGGATCCAGCCCCTACGGGCTGACCGGGGCGATCATCGCCCAGGACCGGGCGGCGATCGCGGACGCGACGGGACGGCTGCGGTTCGCGGCCGGCAACTTCTACGTCAACGACAAGCCGACCGGTGCGGTCGTCGGCCAGCAGCCGTTCGGCGGCGCGCGGGCCAGCGGAACCAACGACAAGGCCGGGTCGGTCTTCAACCTGATCCGCTGGGTCAACGCCCGGACGATCAAGGAGACCTTCGTGCCGCCGGTGGATCACCGCTACCCGCACATGGGTCACTGACGGTCCGGGGAGATCACCCGCAACGTGACCGGCGACCGCGCCGACAGGTGCTGCTGCTCCGCCGGGGCCGCTGCGGAAACCCGACTTCGTCCCGGTTGACCTGAGGTCCACGGCGGCACCACGATGGGGGCGCACAACTCTCCTCGGGACGGAATCGCATGGTGTTTGAAGCGTGAACGCACACCGCCTGATCCTGTGGAACATCGATCACACTCTGGTCGACGTCGGCAGGGTCACCCGTGAGGCCTACGCCGAGGCCTTCCAGAAGGTCACCGGCCGGCCGCTGGTCAAGCTCCCCCCGACCGCGGGGCGCACCGAGTCCGAGATCGTTTTCGAGACGCTCGCTTTCAACGGCATGGTCACCGACGACGACTCACTGGAGACCTTCCTCACCGCGCTCGGCGAGGCCTTCGCGGTACGCCGGGACAAGGTCCGCGCCCACGGCCGGGTCCTGCCCGGCGCGCTCGAGGCCCTGTCGGCCGTCCGGGTCCTGCCCGGGGTCGTGCAGAGCGCGCTGACCGGGTCACTGGAGTCCAGCGCCCGGGTGAAACTGGCCGAGCTCGGTCTCGACCGGCAGCTCGACCTGGACGTGGCCGGGTTCTACTCACCGGTCTATCCCAAGGGCGCGATGATCGAGACGGCCCGGATCAGGACCAGGAAGAAGTACCAGACCACGGTCGCGGAGAGGACGACCGTGTTCGTCGCCGACCACCCGCTCGACGTGCGGGCCGGTCAGATCGCCTACGCCGGAGTGATCGCGGTCGCCACCGGCGCCGCGACCGAGGCCGAGCTGCGCGCGTCCGGGGCCGAGGTCGTGCTGCCGACCCTGGCCGACACCGGGGCCGTGGTCCGCGCCGTTGAGATGCTGACCCGTCGTACCTGACCCGGAGTTCGAGCACCCGCGCCGTGGGTCCGCGCCGAGAACCGAACACTTTTCCACCGAATCGTGCAACCGAATCGGGGGGCTGCCGCGTCATCTGAGAGGGTGCGACAGGCGCTAGTGGGTCGAAACAGATACAGTCCTCATCAAATTGGGGTGAACTCGACGCGGTGTGTTGCATCTGAGGAGCGAAGCCTGGCTGTCACCCGACTCTGTCGGTGCCTGGGCATATCTTTCCCACGAGGTGGTCCGGGGCGAGGAAACGGGGGACTTGATGGTTGCGGCTCTGCGGGCCGGTGATCCTGTACAGCTGGGGCCGTACCTGATCGAGGGCCGCCTCGGCGAGGGCGGCCAGGGCGTTGTCTTCCTGGGCCGCGCCGAGGACGGCGGCCAGGAGTTCGCCATCAAGCTGATGCACCTGGAGGCCGACGAGCAGGCCCAGGCCAGGTTCCTGCGCGAGGTCGAGGTCGCCAAGCAGGTCGCGCCGTTCTGCACCGCCCGGATCTACGACGTCGACAGTGACGGCGACCACACCTTCATCGTCAGTGAGTACGTCAAGGGCCCGTCCCTGCAGGCCAGGGTCCAGGAGGACGGCCCGCTCAAGGGGTCGGAGCTGGACCGGCTCGCCGTCGGCACCGCCACCGCGCTGGTCGCCATCCACCAGGCCGGGATCATCCACCGGGACCTCAAGCCGCACAACGTGCTGCTCGGCCCGGACGGACCGCGCGTGATCGACTTCGGCGTGGCCCGCGCCCTGTCCGGGTCGACCACGATGACCAGCCGGGTGATCGGCACCCCGTCCTACATGGCTCCCGAGCAGGTCGAGGGCAACAACATCGGCACCGCAGCGGACGTGTTCTGCTGGGCCTCGACGATGGTCTACGCCGCCACCGGCGAGCCACCCTTCGGCCAGGACTCGATCATGGCCGTGATCAACCGGATCGTGAACCACCCGCCGGAGCTCGGCGAGCTCGACGGGGTGATGCGCGGGCTGGTGCTCGACTGCCTGGCCAAGGAGCCCGACCAGCGGCCCAAGACCCGTGACCTGCTGATGCGCCTGCTCGGCCACCAGGAGGCCGCACCCAGCCCGATCACCTCCCAGGACGAACCGACTGAGATGCTCAACGCCGGGGCCGCCCTGGCGATCATGGATGAGCAGCACTTCGGCTACAACGACCAGGCGCTCTGGCAGGAGCCGGTCACCCCCGAGCAGTGGGCCGTGGACCACGCCCTCCCGGCGGTCGCCCAGACCGCCCCGCAAGGCGTCGGCAGACGTGCCAAGGTCCCGTGGTTCATCACCGCGGGTGCGCTGACGATCGCCCTGGTCACCGCAGGAGGGGCCGCGACCGTCGTCTACAAGCTGTCGGACTCCGCACCCAGGACCACGCTCAGCCCGATCTCGCCGCAGGGGAGCCCCGACGCCGGCAACCCGAAGGGCGAGGTCCCGGTCAAGGGCGGCCAGTCGTCGTCCCCGATCGACACCAACAGCCAGAGCCGGCCGGTCCGCCCCTCCAACAACCCCTCGGGCCCGTCCCCCAGCC
>JBDSTJ010000002.1:0-7643 GCA_039928335.1 Streptosporangiaceae bacterium
CATAGATCCGCGCCGCGTCGTTGGTGCGCTCGGTGGAGAACACCGACTCCTCGACCTCGTCGACGTCCTGCTGCACGGCCGCGGCCACCGAGATGTACTCGTCCACGACCCGGTCGGCGACCGCGTGCAGGACCGCGTTGGGCCCCAGCATCAGCCGCTCGGGGTTGGCCTCCAGCCGGCGGCGGACCGAGCCGAGCTCGCCGTGGTCGCCGTGCCGCACGGTCACCACGAAGTCCGGCCCGCAGAAGATCATGATCTCGCCGGTCTCGATGATCTCAACGCCGGCCGAGTGCTCGACATAGCCGACGGTCTTGAGTACGAAGAACTGCAGGTCCTCATAGCGCTCCAGCTTGGGCCGCTGGTGGGCCTTGATGGCGTCCTCGACCGCCAGCGAGGGCAGGCCGAACAGGTCGGCGAGCCGCTCCAGCTCGGCCGAGTCGGGCTCGTGCAGGCCGACCCAGACGAACCCGGCGCTGCCCTCGGTCTGCGGGGTGAGCTCGCCGTCGCGGACGAGCCGCACGGCGTCGGCGACGCTGTCGGTCAGGACGCGCTGACCGTCGATGTACACGGCAAAGTCGATCACCGCGGAGTCGCGGCAGATCCGGGCGGGCGGGCAGTCGTTGGTCCGAGGCCGGGTCAGGCTGAACAGGGACCGGCTCGGACGCACCTTGGTCATCGCCATCGGAGGCTCCTTCACACGTGAAGATCCGGAGCCTGAGGCAGCGTGCACGGCACTACGACCTGGGGGACCAGGGAGTGCGCATGGTGAACTAGGCCAGGCCCCGTGAAGAGGTGGACTGCGGATGATGAGGCATTTCGTCGGTACTACAGGGTTCGCCCGTACTCATTCCGGCCACCTCCCTTCGATGCTCGGGGACAGGACGCAGGCCAACAGGACACAGGCCAACCGTCAGGCTAGCACCCGACACATAAGACGTTCTGGTCATCTCAAAGGTTCACCCGCCCGATCCGGGTGTTCCCACAGATCCCGATCCGGGTGTTCCTACAGATAGGGTCAGTTCACGTGCGCGTCCTTGTACTCGGATCCGGCGGCCGTGAGCACGCCCTGGTCCGCTCACTGGCTCAAGACCCCTCTGTCACCGCGCTGTTCTGCGCGCCCGGAAACGCCGGGACGGTGACGCTCGCCGAGAACCACGTGCTCGATCCTGCCGACCCGATCGCGGTCGTCGCACTGGCCGTACGGCTCAGGGTGTCCCTCGTGGTCATCGGGCCCGAGGCCCCGCTGGTCGCCGGGGTCGGCGACGCGGTCCGCCGCGAGGGCATCCCCTGTTTCGGGCCCGACGCCGGGCCCGCCCGGATCGAGGGTTCCAAGGCCTACGCCAAGGAGATCATGGAGGCGGCCGGGGTGCCGACCGCCCGGTCCTTCGTGTGCGATCACCCGCACCAGGTCGACGAGGCGCTCGACGCCTTCGGGCCGCCGTACGTGGTCAAGCAGGACGGGCTCGCCGCCGGCAAGGGCGTTGTGGTCACCGACGACCGCGGCGAGGCCCAGGCGCACGCGGCCTCCTGCGGCCGGGTCGTCATCGAGGAGTTCCTCGACGGGCCCGAGGTGTCGCTGTTCGCGCTGTGCGACGGCGAGCACGCGGTGCCGCTGCTGGCCGCCCAGGACTTCAAGCGGGCCTACGACGGCGACGGGGGCCCCAACACCGGCGGCATGGGCGCCTACGCGCCGCTGCCGTGGGCGCCCGAGGGCCTCACCGACGAGGTCATGCGGACCGTGGTCCAGCCGACCATCGACGAGCTCCGGCACCGCAACACCCCGTATGTGGGCGTGCTCTACGTCGGGCTCGCGCTGACCTCGCGTGGCCCCCGCGTGATCGAGTTCAACGCCCGGTTCGGCGATCCCGAGACCCAGGTCGTGCTGGACCGGCTCGCCACCCCGCTGGCCGGCCTGCTGCAGTCGTGCGCGATCGGCAACCTGTCGCCCGACACCGTCCTGGAGTGGCGTGAGGGCTCGGCCGTCACCGTCGTGATCGCCGCTGAGAACTACCCCGGCGACCCGGTGAAGGGCGACGTCATCGCCGGCCTGCTCGAGGCCGCCGACGTGCCGGACACCTATGTCCTGCACGCCGGGACCGCGCTCAACGACGAGGGCCTGCCGGTCTCCGCCGGCGGACGCGTCCTCGACGTCGTCGGCACCGGCCCGGACCTGGCCTCGGCTCGCACGGCCGCCTACGAGGCCGTGGCCCGGATCCGCCTGCGCGGCGCGCATCACCGCTCCGACATCGCGCTCCGGGCGACCCGGGGTTGATCAGTCGTCGTCTCCGAAGACCAGGTCGAGGACGAAGCCGACGACCGCGATGATGAGCGCGCCGAGCACGGCGGTGGGCCAGAACTCGTCGACGTGGAAGCTGATGTCGAGTTCCTCGGAGATCTTGCTGGTGAGCAGCAGGAGAGCGCCGTTCACGAGCAGGCCGACCAGGCCGAGGGTGAGGACGTAGAACGCGCAGCCGACCGTCTTGATGATCGGCTTGAGGACCGCGTTGACGAGTCCGAAGATGATCGCGACGACGACGAGGGTCAGGACCCGCTTGCCGACGCTGGGATCGTTGAGGGAGATGCCGTCGAGCACCTTGGCCGCTACCGCCAGGGCGACGGCCGTGACGAATACCTTGATGAGGATCTGCACGGCACCGATCGTCGCATGTCCGGCGCGTCCCGCGCGTCACTCCAGACGGTGACGTTTCAGACCACCGGAAGGAGGAGGGCGGACGGCCTGGCCGGGTCGTGGAAGACCTCCTGGTCGGCGGTGACGAGCGTGCGGGCGGTGGCGATCGGCTCGCCGGTGCCGGGGTTGCTGGCGACCTTGGGGTAGGCCCCGCTGGCGACGTGCACCCGCAGCCGGTGGCCCTTCTTGAACTGGTGCGCGACCGGCCACATGTCCAGCGAGATCCTGCGTACGCCGTCGGGGTCGGCGGTCGTGGTGCCCGGGTTGAGCCGCAGGCCGCCCTCGCAGACGTTCTTGGACATCCCGTCGGGCGCGACGTCGCACAGCCGGACGATGAAATCGGTGTGCTCGCGGCTGGACCGCACGTACAGCTCGGCCGCGACCGGGCCGATCACGTCGAGGTCCTCCTTGAGCAGGGACGAGGTGAACACCAGCACGTCGGGCCGGCGTTCGACCGGCCGCTGGTCCTGGGGCCGGCCGATGCCGAGCAGGGTGGGGCCGCCGACGGCCGGGGTCGCATCGGCCGGGTCGTACCGGAACTTCCCGGGCGCCGAGACCGGCGGGCCGTCGGTGCCGAGACCGTAGCCGGGCTGGAGGTGCCAGCGCTGGGGCTTCATCCCGGGCACCGGCCAGTCGGCGTACTCCCGCCATTCGCCCGCGCCCGTCACATACAGCTTGACCGGGTTGTCCCGCAGGCCCGACGGGTCGCCGCGCAGGTGCGCCCGGAACCAGCCGAGGGCCTCGCGGACGGCCGTCATGCTGTGCCGGGGGTCGGCGTGCCACCACGGCCCGATCGTCAGCTGGGGGTGGTGACCGGCGGCGCGCATCGCCACATAGTCCTTGACCATCCACGGCAGGAACACGTCGTACCAGCCGCCGACCATGGTCGCGGGCGGCAGCTCCGGGGTGATCGCCGCGGTGTGGATGCGGCCGTCCCAGAACGGGTCCTCAGGGTCGCCGTGCCCGGTCAGCAGTTGCTGGAAGAAGGGCACGGAGTCGCCGGTGGTGAACGCGTCGAGCTCGCCCAGGGGGAGTTTGGCGCGGACCGCTTGGGCGGTGCGGCGGCGCATCCTGATCAGCTCGATCGGCTGTTCGATCTTGGAGGTCACCGAGACCCAGCCGAGAGTCGACTCCAGGGCGAACGCGCCGCCGATGTAGATCGCGTCGCGGAACTGCGAGGCCGTCACCGACAACGCCATCGCCCGGTGCTCGGGCCCGGACTGGGCGGCGATGGCCCATTGGGTGTGGCCGAGATAGCTGGGGCCGAAGGTGGCGAAGGTGCCGTGGAACCACGGCTGCTCCTTGAGCCAGGCGACGGTGGCGAGGCCGTCGACCTGCTCGTACAGCGGATTGAACTCCCCGCCGGAGCCGAAGGTGCCGCGCACGCTCTGCACGACGACCTGGTAGCCGAAGTAGGCGAACGGCAGGCCGTTGATCGCCCCGGTGACGCCGCGCCGCCCGTAGGGGGTCCGCACCAGGATCGTCGGCGGCTTCTTGACCCTGGTCGGGACGTACCGGTCGGTCAGCAGGACCGCCCCGTCCGGCATGGTGACGGGGATGTCCTTCTCGTGAGTGATCCGGTAGCGGCCTCGCGAGACCTGGGGAATCCTCAGCCGTCGGTCAGTGAGCGCCATAACGTCACGATAACCCGTTCTAGTACGAACTGCCGTAGGTCAGCACCCGGCGTTCGTCACATCCGGACTGTCGGCGACCCCGTTTCCGGCCGGGAGGAAGTCGTCGTCGGTACGGAAGTGGTAGGCCGAGCAGAAGTAGAAGGACAGGAGCTTGTCGCGGTCGAGCGTGGTCAGGTTCCCTCTGCCGGGCTCCCGGTAGGCGAACCGGGAGCCGGTGAGCAGCGCGTCGGCGGCCGGGTCGTGCTTGAGGTACTTGGCCAGCCATGCCTGGGTGTAGGCGCTGGACAGCTGCTGCCCGTACCGCGAGGCCGGGAGGATGAGCGGCAGGTCGGTGTAGTCGAAGTGCGAGGAGGCGCCGGTCACGAACACGGCGCTGTCCACCCCGGCGGCCTTCCAGGCGTCGAAGCCGGTGCCGCGCTCCCGCTGCGGGTTCGGGGCCTTGGCCGGGTCGCCGCCGGGGCAGGTCGAGAAGGAGAAACCGGGGCAGAACGAGGTGTACGGCACGGGTAGCGCGCCGAACTCCGCCTGCAGGCCCAGGGCGGGCACCACCGGGGTCACCGGCAGGCCTCCCTTGCCGCTCTGCAGCTTGTCGAGGGCGACGATCGTCGAGACGCGCTGGTCGGTGCCCTGCACCGAGGCCGCCGCGGCTGCGCCGAGGGAGTGGCCGATCAGGGCGAGCCTGCCGGTCCGGCCGGGGGTGGCCGAGTCGGGGTCGGGGCTGGCGTCGACCAGCTTCCAGAACGGGTTGGCCGCGTCGACCTTGGCCGAGCCCCTGGCCGGGTTCGGGTAGGGCCGGTCCGGAGTCGACTGGAAGAAGTCGATCGCGTCCACGGAGCCGAACACGAAGTTGGACGGCTGCTGGAACGGCACCCCGGGGCAGCCGCCGGACTCCCCGGGCAGCGGGGTCGCGGCCTGGTCGCAGGAGGGCAGGTCGACGAGGTCGCCCAGGTGCGGGAAGGTCTCGCTCTGCCCCTGGCCCTGCACGTCGAAGGTCATCACGACGTAGCCGCGCTCGGCGAGGTCCTGGGCGAGCCAGGTGTACATGGTGCGCAGGCCCTGCACCGAGCCCGGCGTGATCACGACGCTGGGGAACGGGCCCTTGAGCGCCGCGCCGGTGTAGGGGTCCTTCGCACCGGGCAGCGGGGCGAACACGGTGCCGCGCAGCAGCGCCCCGTAGCGGTTGGTGAACGCCACCTCGGCGGTCTGGCCGCGCCGGCCGGCCCAGTCCTTGCGCAGCGGGTTGCCCAGTGCGGTCGGCGGCAGCAGCGTCTGCAGGGTCAGGCTGGGCCGGTTGAGCCGTTTGGCCTGCTCCAGCCAGGTCGCGAACGTCACCGGGCCGAGCTGGGCGAGGGCCGCCGAGAGGTAGGCGGGGTCGGTGAGCTGGGCGATGTTGCGGCCCCATCCGGCGGCCTGGTTCTGGTTGTCGCGCTTGAGGTACGCGGCGTCGCCGGGGACCGGGGTGTCGGCGGCGAAGGCCGGCCCGGCCGGCACGGCCAGGGCCACTGACAGGATCGAGGCGACCAGGAGTCTGCGCATCCCGACAGGGTAGAGGGGAGAGGTGACCTGCGTCTTGAGCAAAAGTGCTAATTCCGACCAGATGGTCATACCCACCAGTAGCGACCCGGTCACGTAGCGGTAACGGCCGAAGGATAGGGTCGTCCGGTAGATTTCGGAAGCCTCAGGGAGAGTCTCTTGCTCTATCGCTTGATGCGACTGGTTGTTCCGGCGGCCTTCCGGCTGTTCTTCCGGGTCAGGATCGAAGGGCGGGAGAACATCCCCGCCTCGGGGCCGCTGATCGTGGTCAGCAACCATCTGTCGTTCATCGACAGCTACGTGATCCCGGTGACCCTGCTGCCGCTCAGGACGACGATTCTGGCCAAGGCCGAGTACTTCGACAGCCCGGGGTTCAAGGGTCGTCTCAGCAAGTGGTTCTTCACCTCGATGGGGATGATCCCGGTCGAGCGCGGCACCCACAGCTCCGCGATGCGCTCCCTGGAGCAGTCGGCCGAGATCGTCCGGGCCGGCAACATCTTCGCGATCTATCCCGAGGGCACCCGTTCCAGCGACGGCCGGCTCTACCGGGGCCGCACCGGCGCGGGCTGGGTCGTCCTGGCCACCGACGCCCCCGTCCTGCCGATCGGCCTGATCGGCACCGAGAACATGCAGCCCGTCGGGCGCAGACTGCCCAAGTACGGTGCGCAGGTGACCATCCGGATCGGCGAGATCATGACGTTCGGCCAGTACTCCGAGGACCCGCCCGGCCGGGCCCGCCGCGCGATCACCGACGAGATCATCCAGGCGATCCAGAAGCTTTCCGGCCAGGAGTACGTCCCGCAGTACAACGAGCACAAGCCCAGTAGCGGGTGAAAGGCGCCGTGCCCACCCGCAGGCCGGCCGCGCCTTCTAGAAGCCGGTGGACTTGTCCTTGATGTTGACGCCCGCGTCCTGAGCGGCCTTGCGGAGGCCTTCGAGTGAGGTTCCCGCGCCGGTGATGGCGCTGGTGTCGCCGCTCTTGAGCTTGGTGATCGCGTCGTTGACGGCGTTGGTCATCGAGTCGAACGGGGCCTTGAGGTAGGTGCACAGGGTCGGGTCGGCGCTGACGAGCTTGCGCGCGGCGTTGAGCCGGTTGACCGCGAACAGCCCGGCCGCGCCGGCCTTGACGATCGCGGTCGTCCGGCCGCTCGCGCCCGACTTGAAGCTGCCCCTCCTGAAGGGCTTGAGGATCCACTGGTTGAACGCGCCGAACGCCAGCCCGGCGTCGGCGACGAACCGGGTCTTGGCGAAGGACTTGGTGGCCTTGGCCGGGCAGTTGGTCGCGGTGCCGTCGGACGAGCCGGCCGAGGCGCCGGTCGACATCGTGGCCGCCGCGGTGGCCGTGGCACTCCTGGCGGGGTCCGAACCCGGCTGGACCGCGTCCTTCGATCCGCCGCAGGCGACCAGCGAGACCGCGAGCAAGGGCACCACGAGCAGTGTTCGGAACATGTGCATTTCCCCCGAGGCGGTGTGCGGGCGGTGGACGAAGGGTGTGCATGAGTACACCTCGTCCTACCCGGTCGCGCATCCCCGGACGCACGACCACGCCGCAGTAGGGTCGGCTCATGGGGAGTCCTTCATACTTTCGGCCGGTGCTGCTCCTTTCGGTCGCCGCGCTGCCGCTCTCGGGCTGTGCCGGCGGCGGTTCCCCGGCTGCCGAAGCCGCTCCGTCAGCAGCTCGGACGGTCCCTGGCGTGTTCACTTCCGATCAGCTCCGGCAGGCGCTCCTGACCGAGCTGCCCAGCTACCAGCGGGCCGGCGAGCCCGATTCCGGGCCTTATGCGACG
>JBDSTJ010000003.1:0-5996 GCA_039928335.1 Streptosporangiaceae bacterium
CAGGGCCGTCCTGGACCTGGACGGCGTCGTCGTGAGCGGGTTCGCGATGCTGCTCCACCAGGCCGTCCGCCAGGTGACCCTGATGACCGGCCGCCAGGACGTGCCGGTGGCCGCGATGCGCGCGGCGGGCGAGGCCGAACTGGCGCGCCGGAACTCCTGCATGATCACGGGGAGGGTGGGTGCGGGGGAGCACCACCCGGCGTGACCATGCAGAAGTCTCCCGTCAGAGGTCGGGGCGGGTGTGGCCCACCCCGACCACCCTCCGATCGGCGGGGGGCGAGTCGGTCCTGGGCTTGCGGAAGGAGTAACGCCCGGCGCGCCGGGGTTCGCGGTCGCGTTCCTCGATCGGTTCCGGCGTGAACGGCTCGGGTTCGGGCTGTTCGGGCGCCGGCTGTTCGGGTGCGGGCGGTCCGGCATAGGGGGCCTGCGCGGCCTCGGCTTCGCGCTCGGCGAGCTTGACGTCGCGCACGCCCACCACCGACAGCCGCCCGAGGGCGAGCGCCGCGAAGTAGACGATGACCACGCCGAGCCCGGTGAAGAACGTGAGCTGTTCGGCGGCCTGTTTGTCGGCCGAACCGACGGCCTGGCCCATCACCGGCCCGTTCCAGAAGGCCATGGCGGTACCGCCGGCCACGAACCAGGCACCGCCGAGGGTGCCGAGCCACGCGCCGAAGGCACCGGCCGTGCGGCTGGCGCTGGACAGCAGCACCATACCGCCGAACACCACCACGATACCGGGCAGCACCGACAGCCAGCCGCGCGCGTCGGTCCAGATCCACGGGTCGTGCGCCGGCGTGAAACCGATGTCGGCGTAGGGTCCGATAAACGGGGCGAGGCCGCCCCAGGTTCCCAGCAGCATGAGCATGAACCCGCTGAGGGCGCCTCTGCTGCGCGGAACTCGTCTGAGTCCTGTCATCTCCATCACTCCTTGGGGGGAAGAGGTGGAGTCGCACTACCCGGGGCGGGACGGTTCATGTAGACAGTGGCAGAACATCCAAATAACAGGAGGCAGCGCGATGGTCGCCGACCGTCAGTACGACATCGTTCTCTACGGCGCGACCGGGTTCACCGGGGCGCTGACCGCCGAGTACCTGGCGGAGAACGCCGGCGAGACCCGCTGGGCGCTGGCCGGGCGCAACCAGGGCAAGCTCGAGGCGGTCCGGGCCCGGGTGGCCGCGATCGACCCGCGGCTCGCGGAGCTGCCGCTCCTGCACGCGGACGCCGACGACCCCGGGTCGCTGCGCACGATGGCCGCCTCGACCCGCCTGGTCATCACCACGGTCGGTCCCTACATCCACTACGGCGAGCCGCTCGTGGCCGCCTGCGCCGAGGCCGGCACCGACTACCTGGACCTGACCGGGGAGCCGGCCTTCGTCGACCAGATGTATGTGCAGCACCACGAGCAGGCCGTCCGGTCCGGAGCGCGGATCGTGCACGCCTGCGGGTTTGACTCGATTCCCCACGACCTCGGCGCCTACTTCACCGTCCAGCACCTGCCGAAGGACGTCCCACTGCGGGTCGAGGGCTTCCTGCAGGCGCGGGGGACCGTCTCCGGCGGCACGCTCGCCTCGGCCAAGGCCGCGATCACCGACCCGCTCACGATGGTGCGGGCGGCCCGTGAGCGCGGTCGGCTCGAACAGCGGCCGGCGGGCCGCCGAGCGCGGATCAGCCGCAGCCCGTTGCCGCACACCCGGGTCGTCGGCGGGCTCACCCTGCCGCTCCCGACGGTGGACCCGCAGATCGTCGTCCGGTCCGCGCGAGCGCTCGAACGGTACGGGCCGGACTTCACCTACGGGCACTTCCTGGCGCTGAGCAGGGCCGGCGGCGGGAAGGGCGGCGGCGGCCTGGCAGGTTTGCGCGCGATGCTGCGGCAGAAGTCCGGCGAGGGGCCCTCGGCCGAGGACCGCGCCAGGAGCTGGTTCCGGGTGCGGTTCAGCGGCGAGGGCGGTGGCGAGCGGGTGGTGTGCGAGGTCGCCGGCGGTGATCCCGGCTACACCGAGACGGCCAAGATGCTGGCCGAGTCGGCGCTGTGCCTGGTGCACGACGCACTGCCGGACACGTCCGGGCAGGTCACCACGGCTCAGGCGATGGGGGACGCCCTGATCCTGCGTCTTGACCGGGCCGGCATCACCTTCCGGGTGCTCTCCCAGCCCTGACCACGCTGTGCGACGGTTGCGAACCTTCGGTTAAAAAGCCGGACAATGGCCCGGTGTCCATGCCATCCTGTGACCTGTCGTGATCAATGTCTCACAACAGGTCACAGGGTGGGGAATGCTGCCGTCTAGCCGCAAACAGATTTACCGGGTCGACGAGGCCGAGGCGACGGCGTTCGTCGAGGACTTCCACCGGGAGAATCCCGGCACCGGCCCGGCCGGGCCCCGGGTCGGGGAGGTCCGCGACCAGATCCGCAGGACCGGCACCTACCGGCACACCGAACCGGAGCTGACCTGGGGTGCCAGGGTCGCCTGGCGCAACAGCAGCCGGTGCATCGGCAGGCTCTACTGGCGCGGCCTGCGCGTCAGGGACCGGCGCGAGGTCGGCACCGCCGCCGGGGTCGCCGCCGAGTCGGTGCGGCACCTGGCCGAGGCGACCGGCGGCGGGAACATCAGGGCGACAATCACGATCTTCGCCCCGGACGGTCCGGACGGACCGGGACCGAGGATCTGGAACGACCAGCTCATCCGCTACGCCGGGTACCCCGCCGCCGGGGGCGAGGTTCTCGGTGACCCCGGCAACCTCGCTCTCACCGACGTCGCCAGGGCCCTGGGCTGGGAGGGCGGCCGGGGAACGCCGTTCGATGTGCTCCCTCTGGTCGTCGAGGCGGGCCAGGACCCGCCCGCGCTCTTCACGCTGCCCCCCGAGGTCGTCCTCGAGGTGCCGCTGCACCACCCCGACCACCCGTGGTTCGCCCGCCTCGGCCTGCGCTGGTACGCCGTCCCCGCGGTGTCCAACATGACCCTGGAGATCGGCGGCGTGTCCTATCCGGCCGCACCGTTCAACGGCTGGTACCAGGGGACCGAGATCGGCGCGCGCAACCTGGGCGACCAGGCGCGCTACGACCTGGTGCCGGTCCTGGCCGGCCTGCTCGGCCTCGACCAGCGCAAGGAGTTGAGCCTGTGGCGGGACCGGGCCATGGTCGAACTGAACGTCGCGGTGCTGGCCTCCTTCGCGGCCGCCGGGGTCACCATCACCGACCACCACACCGAGTCGCGCCGTTTCCTCACCCATCTGGACCGTGAGGAGCGCGCGGGCCGGGTCTGCCCGGCCGAGTGGTCCTGGATCGTGCCGCCGATCTCCGGTTCGGCCACCCCGGTGTTCCACCGGACCTATGACGAAGCCGACCTGAGGCCGAACTTCCTGCACCGGCAGTGCCCGTACGGACGAGGCGTTGACAGCGGGCCGCATGATCGGGGACCGTGAGTCCTCTCACTGGCCGACACGGAGGGTTCGGATGAACCGGCAGACGATCATTGCGGCAGTGGCGACGGGCGTGGTCGCCGCGGGAGCGGCGGTGGCCCTCGCCGGGGTCAGCTTCGCCCGCGACGAGGGGCCGAACGACCCGGTGGTCCGCAAGCTCAGCGTGGAGCCCGACCGGACCACCGCAGACCCCTTCTCGCCGGAGCGGACGCGCTCGGCCAAGCCGCGCCCGCTCCCTGAGGGTCCCTGAGGGTCTAGTTACCCTGGGGCGCATCCACGGTCGAGGACTTCTGGGTCCGCGCCCTGAAGTACAGGTTCCTGGTCGCGGTGTTGAAGATCGGGCCGTTGATCACGGTCTGCTTACCGATGCCGAAGCTGACCAGGCTGATGATCCGGCCGTAGCCGTTCTTCTTGAGACTGGCGATGAGCGGCCCGCCGCTGGCTCCGTGCGACATGTTGCACGACAGCGCCAACGACTTGAGACCGCCGCGGTTCACGCCGCGGGTGCGGCCCTTGCACATGCGGAGCTTCTCGCCCTTGTCGGCGTACTGGGTGTTGTTGGGGGTGTACTCAGCCGGGTACCCGTAGGCCCGCACCCAGTAGTTCCGCTTCTTGTAGTTGAACTGCATGCTCTGCGCGCCGGTGAACTTCGCGACCGGGCCGTTGCGGTGCTTGGTCGACACGAGCATCGCGTAGTCGTAGGCCCAGTTCCGCTGGGACGACCAGTTGCGGTAGGTCCAGGTCCACTCGATGTCCCACAGGCCTCTGGGCGACTTGCCGTCGGCGTAGTCGGGCTTGAACCGCATGGCCTTGCTGGAGAACCCGTCCTTCGGGTCCTCGACGCAGTGGCCGGCGGTCAGGATGACGCTCTTGTTGCCCTTGCCCTTCTTGGTGTAGGACGTGTTCACCACGGTCCCCGAGCAGGTGTAGAGGTCGTTGTTCTGGCCGACGATGTAGAGCTTCCCGACCATTTTGACCGGGGCCCTGCCGTGGGCCTTGACGACCTGGGCCCTGGTGATCGGCTTGACCGGCTTCTGCTTGGCCCGGGTCGCTCCCGATCCACCCGGTCCGGTCGGCAGGTCACGCGGGTGGGCCTCGGCGACCCGCATGCGCTCGGGTGTCCAGAAGTCCGCGCCGGGCGTGGACAGCTTCGTGGTGTGGAAGGTGCTCGACGCCGCCTGGACTGGCGAGAGCGTGGCCAGGCTCAGCGAACCGATCGTCAGGGGGAGTGCCAGCAGTCGTACTGCGGTATGCAAATTTCCTCCGTATTACGGGGGGTATGAGAATGGCGACTCTGAAGGTTCCCGAGAAGAGCTCGCACGGTCAAGCGGACTCCCTGCTCGATATGCGAACATATTGGCCGAAGGTGGCCGAGGACTCAATTGAATGTTGTTTAAGGCAACAATTACGCCACGGGAAGATCATTGACACCCTGCGTGCGACGCATCGGCCGGACCGACCAGGACATCGTGGGCGACGACGGTCAGTGACCGCGCCGTCGGTCAGATCGTGATTGTCGGTGTCTTCTGCCAGGATTCCCGGCATGTCGAAGATGACCTCGACGGCCGTGTGGACTCCGGCCGGCGACGGATATGAGCTGGCTCTGGCGGGCCAGAGCCTGGTGTGTCGCAATCCCGGCGGACGGACGCTGAAGTCGGTCCCCAAGAAGGTGCGTGAGAGCGAGACCGCCGAGCACCTGTTCGCGCTGCGTGACTGGCTCGCCCGGCACGACGCCGAATGCCGGTCCACCGTGGAGTCCTGGATGCTCGGGGCCTTCCCGGTGCCGGCCGCGCTGCTCGCCCAGGTCTGGCCCGACCAGGCCTGGCGGACGCCGCTCGAGGACCTCGTGGTCGTTGCCGGCAACCAGGCCGGTTTCCTGCGCGGTGTCCAGGAAGGCCGCCTCGGTGTCGTCAACCTCGACGGCGAGACCGAGTGGCTGTCGCCCGCCTCGGTCGTCATCCCGCACCCGGTCCTGCTCGAGGACCTCGACGACCTGCGCGAGTTCGCCGCCGAGCTCGGCGTGCGGCAGACCGTGCCGCAGTTGGCCCGCGAGGTGTACCATTGCCCGGCCGCCCGCACCGGCACCGCGCTGGCCTCCTACGCCGAAGGCGCCTTCAGACAGCTCCGCCACGCGACCGGCCGCGCCAACCAGCTCGGCTACCAGGTCCGCGGCGGCTACGCGGTCTGCCGCGTCGTCGATGACGGGACCCCGGTGCAGGCCCGCTTCTGGGTCGGCTCCGACAGCCCCGACTACGAGACCTGGACCGGTGACCTGGTCTGGGTCGATGGGCGCGAGCGGGCGATCCCGCTCGCCGAGGTGGGGCCGGTCGCCTGGTCAGAGGGTGTGCGGATGGCCGAGCTGATCTACGCCGGCCGCGTGGTCGAGGAGGCCGGACGATGAGCGGGGCACTGTTGGACGCGGGGCTGCTCCCCGCCACCGCAGACCAGGGCGAGATCATCCGGGCCCGGTCGTACACCCACCCGCTGCTGGGCGGCCGCTCGGTCGTCCGGCTGGCCGGCGACACCGTCGCGCCCGGGGAGGACGGTGCGCTCGCCTTCCTGGGCTTCGGCGAGCCCGC
>JBDSTJ010000004.1:0-10493 GCA_039928335.1 Streptosporangiaceae bacterium
TCATCCTTCAACCTCAATCGAAGTTGAGGTCAGGGTCAACCCGAAGGCGTCCTCAGGTCGGTCAGGGGGTGCTCCTCCACGTCGTACCGGCGGATGTAGGCCGACACGAAGGCCTGCACGCTGGCCCCCGCGGGCAGGGCCAGGACCGCCCCGACCGGCCCGAGTAGCGCCGCCCCGGCCAGGACCAGCCCGAACGCGACCGCCGGGTGCATGTCCAGGCTCCGCGCGGTGATCTTCGGGTGCAGGATGTAGTTCTCGAACTGCTGGTAGGCCACGATCACGACGAAGACCCAGAAGGCCGTGCTCGGGCTCTGGGCCAGCCCGACCAGGATCGGCACCGCCCCGGCCAGGTAGGTGCCGACGGTCGGCACGAACTGGGAGACCAGCCCCACCCAGACCGCCAGTGTGATCGCGTTGGGGACCCCCAGGAGCTGGAACGCCACGAAGTGCACCACCGCCGAGCACCCGGCGAGCAGGGCCCGGGAATAGATGTAGCCGCCGGTCTTGGTCACGGCGATCTCCCAGGCGCGCAGCACGTCGCGCTGCCGCTCGGGCGGCAGGAACCCGCACACGGTCCGCCGGAACCTCGGCCCGTCCGCCGACAGGTAGAAGGTGAACATCAGCACACCCAGCGTCTGGAACAGCACCCAGATGGCGCTGGTGCCGATCCCCCAGGCGTTGCTGGCGACCTCGGACATGTGCGCGTTCACGACGCTCTGCAGGCTGGTGAGCTGCCGGGCGATGTCGATGCGCGACCAGTGCGTGCCGAAGGTCGAGTTGATCCAGGTGACGGCCCCGTCGACGTAGCCGGGGAAGTTGTTGACGATGTTGGTGACCTGGTCGAAGATCAACGAGCCGAGCAGGGTGAAGAACCCGACAACCAGCACCAGGAGCAGGACGAACATCAGGCCGGTGGCCACGCCGCGCCGCCAGCCGTGCCGGGCGAGCCGGTTCACCACCGGTTCGATGGCGAACGCCAGGAAGAGCGCGATCAGGATGAGGGTCAACAGGCCCTGCAGCTGGTGCAGGATCCACAGCCCGCCCTTGAAGAGCAGGAAGGTCGCACCGGCCAGCAGGAAAGCCCGAGGCAGCCACGGCGGCATCTGCTGCCGCGCCCGATACACCGCCATGCCCGCAACCTAGACCGGGCGTGTCCGAACGGGCGGGCCGACACATGGTGTTGGTCACATCGGGAGGCAACTGTGGGTGATTCCTGCCACGTCAGGGCGTCAGATATGCCAGCCAGGGCACTCCCTACCGCCCGGAGCAGGTCCGGGATACGGCACAATGTGCCCCGCGGCAGGTGTGCTGCGGGGGCCAGGAGGTGGGCGGCTTGAGTCGCAGACTGCTACGGGTGGGCGTGCGGCTGCACCCTGAGAAGGCCACGTTCCGCGTGCACGACCTCGGGTCCGATCCGTCGGCGTTGCAGTCCCCGCCGCCGCCCGGCCGGTCGCTGGTGAGCGTCGGCTACGACCAGATGTGGATCGGCAGCCTCCAGGACGACGTCGAGGTGACCCTGCTGCTGGAGGAATGGGACGCCGAGCCCCCGTCCTCGCCCGGCCCGTGGGAGGAGGAGGCGTTCACCGAGCTCTACCTGCGCGGTGCGGTCGCCGTCAGCACCGCCACCGGCGAACCGGTCCTGCACGGCGTCCGTCTGCTCGGCGGCGTCGGACGGTACAAGGTGGCCGTGCGCGCCCGCCACCGCGCCGAGATCGCCAGCCTGTACGACGGGCTCCTCGACCGTTTCCGGGACGGTTTCAACGCCGAGTTCCAGGCCGCGCTCCGCGAAATCCAGGGCGTGGAGCACTATCTGGTCCAGGCCTGGCCCAGCCAGCCCACCGGGCCCCTCCGAGTGGTCCCCCACCTGCCGATCTGACCAGCGGGCCCCTCCTAGCGCGGTAGCTCGGCGGCGATGCCCGCCAGGTCCGCTCCGGTGAGGGCGAAGCCGCGGTCGCCGATGACGGCCTGGGTGGAACCCGCCTGGCCGAGGTGGCGGGTGCAGGCGCGGTCCAGGTAGGCCTCGACGAGACGGGCGTTGACCAGCCGACCGCGGCCGGGGAGGGCTGCGAGGTCGCGGCCGGCGACCGACAGGGCGTCGCGGGTGAACCCGACGAACCGTTCCTCGGCGAGGAGCCCCAGCAGCGCCAGTCGGCTGGCGCCCTTCTCCAGGTCGGGCAGGCGGACCGCCCGGTAGTCGGTGATCAGCTCCCGGTGGGCGGCCGACAGCTCGGCGAACCTGCCAGGGTGGCAGCCCGCCACGAGCGTGGTGTCGGTGACTCCCTCGGCCCGGACCCGGTAGAACGCCCTGGCGTAGGCCTCGCCCTGCAGGTCGTCGAGGATCAGGTCGTCGATGCCCTCCATCAGCAGGGTGCTGCCGGCGTGCTCGTTGAGCAGGCCGGCCAGACCCTCGGGGCCGCGCTCCCGGACCTGCTCGGCGTGCAGACTGCGGACCTGGTCGCTGCTGAAGCCGACGTCGGCCAGGGCCCTGGCGACCATCCGGGCGAGCCTGCGCTGCCCGGTGGAGGCCGCGCCGACGAGCAGCACGGCGGGCGCGGACGCCGACGACACCTCCTGCCCGCGCAGCTGCTGGGCCCACTTGCCGCGCCGCCGCACCTCCGACAGCAGCCGGGACACGTCGTCGGCACCGCACAGGAACCTGATCCGGTACGCCTCGACGATCTCCCCGCCGGCCCCGGGCTCGGCCGGAGCCGGCGTCGGGTCGGACCGGCGCTGCTCGTGCCGGGTCGTGTCGGTGACCTGGCCTGGTGGTGGCGTCCAGCCGTCGGGTGCGGGCGACCACGGCTGAGGCGCGGCCGGCGGCGCCGGCGGGGGCGACTCCCACGCCTCGGCGGGCGGCGGGTTGTGCAGGCGGCCCGGCGAGGGTCGGGTCGCGAACGGGTCCTCGTGCCCGCCGGTACCGGGCTCCGGCGGGCCGGACGCGCGGGTGGCGAACGGGTCGTCGTGGCCCGGCCTGGGCGTGGCGTACGGGTCCGGGGAGGCTCGAGTCGCGAACGGGTCGTTGTGGGAAAAATTGGGCGGCACGTCGGTGAACGGCGGCGGCGACGCGGGTGCCTGGTACGGCGGCGGAACCGGGTGCTCGGCGGCCGGAACCGGCTCGCTTTCGGGAACCGGAACCGGCGGCACGGGCGGCACGGGCGGGGCGGGCGGCGGAACGGGGGCGGCGAGCGGCTCGGGGACCGGTCGGGAGGCGGTGCGCTCGTCGGCCAGGTGCTTACGGGCCGCCTCGATGATCTGCCAGGCCGTCAGCTCGCCGGTCGACTTCGGCTTCTGCAGGGCGGGCGTACCGAGCTCGGCGGCACAGGCGGCGGGCACGATGAACTCCATCGCCGGCGGCCGGACCTGTGCGAGCCTGCACCACGTCAGGCACAGGGCGTGGGTGGTCGCCAGCAGCGCTCGCACCTGAACGGCGTCGGTGCTGTGTAGCTTCTCCGGCAGCCGCACCCCCTGCGGGAACAGTTCACGCAGGGGATGGTGCGGCTGCGCCAGCACCTCCTGGAGGGTCCGGCCGCTGTCGGGATCGAGCCAGGGCAGCAGGGCGGGCACGGCCTGTGGCGCGGTCTGCAGATCCGCGGCCATCACCGCGACGGCCGCGCGCCGCACGTCGGTGTGGTGACCGGCGTTGCCGCTGAGGCCCGCGACGATCTCGGCCAGGTCGTACAGGACGAGCCTGAGGTACTCCCCGGGCGCGGCCTCACGGACGATCGGCGCGGCGTACTCGGCCGGGCAGCGCCGCAGCCACTCCATGATGACCGCCTGCGGCCCCTGGCGTACGGCCCCCAGGTCGTTCTGGACCAGTTGGAGGGTCGCGGCGCAGACTGCGGCGAGCGCGGACGCACCCGGCCGGAACGCCTCGTCGGCCTGCAGGGCCCCTGCGACGTCGCCCATCAGCCGCACCACGTACCCGGCGCCGACGGCGTCCCCGGCGGCCAGCCGATCGGTGTAGTAGGAGGCCAGCCGGCTCACGTCCGGCGGAACCATCCAGCGCAGGTGCTCGACCGGCACCGTCAGATAGGGCGCGAACATCTCCACGAGCGGGTGTTTGGTCAGCACCACCGGCGACCCGGCGCAGAAGAGGATCGCGCCCCACGCGGCGGCGACGGTGCTGGGAGTACCGGGCTGGAAGGAGGGGTCCTGGAGCTGGAACATCCGCGGGTCCACGGCGGTCGCGTTGATCAGGACCTGCTGGACCCGGGCGACGACCTCCGCCGACGGACCGGGGGCCAGCAGGCCGGCCGAGGCCATCCGGCCGACGTTCAGGTCCGGGCCGGTCGGGTGGAGCTGCGGCGGAACCGGCGGATTCCCCACACCAGGCGGGGCGGGGGTCAGAATGCGGCGGGCGGCGGGCTCGGCCGGCGGCGGGCTCGGATGCCAGTGCCCGTCGAGCCCGCACCGGTACCAGCGCCCCCACGCGCCGAACATCCACCATTCGCCGGGGCCCGCCAGCAGCCGCGCGGTGATCTGCTCCGCGCGCTGATGGGGGGCGGCGCTCCGCCACCACGGGGAGGCCACCATGGCCCGGATGTCTGCCTCGACCCCTGCGAAGGGGTCATCTTGCGGCCCGCCGGACGTCTGCCAGTTCACCTGCCAGATATTAGCCGTCTTCTCGAGGGTTGCCTGGTCTGCCCTTGAATCACCAGCCTGGCGGGTCAGGACCAGGTCTTGTCAGGACCAGGCCTACCCTGCCCGCTACGGGGCTGACCCGGTCAGCAGCCGGGTGAACCACACCGACTTGCCGGCGCCGCACGGCTCGGTGCCGGTCTGCGACGACAGGATCGCGACCAGGAACAGCCCGCGGCCGCCCTCGGCGTCCAGCGGTCGGCCCTCCCGCGGCGGCTCCGGCGGCCGATCGGGGCTCCCGTCAGTGATCTCCGCCCGCAGCATCAGGCCCCGCACCGACAGGCGCACCCGTACCGGCCCGCTCCCGTGCACGACCGCGTTGGCCACCAGTTCGTCCACCATCAGCACCACGTCATCGATGTCGGCGGGGTCCTGCACCCGCCACCGTTCGAGCGTCGACCGGGCAGCCGCCCGCGCCCGCCCCGGGGACCGCAGGTCCGGGGCGAACTCCCACGCCGCGACCAGGCCACCGTCGTCCCCCGTCCGGCCGATCAACCCGAGCGGCTGTGCGTCCAATGCCCGACTCCTCCCGATAGACGTGTACCGCATGATCCCCGAACCCCGTCACAGGCCCACGGCCCCCTCCCAGGCATGTTCCCGGCCAGGGGCCGGAATACTGCCCCCGGACGAGAAGTGGCTGTGGGGAAAGGCTTGTATGGCCTTCCCGCACGGCCCTGTGGCCCCCGCGGCCGAGCCCGGTGAGGAGCTCCCCCGAACACGGCCCGAACCGGCACTGGACTGCTCCTTCACGACCTCGGCGGAGCGGGCATCCCTTCACCTCTTGGGACGCACGACCCGGCAGCCCGGGTTACCTCCGCGTGGACATGGAACACGCACCCCCGAGTTGCCGTTAGGGTGGGTGATGCCGGTGTGGCATGTGTCCCCGGGCCGCACCTACAGCCTTCGCGGAATACCGTTCGGCCGGAGCCGCGTTGTGCCTTCCGCCGAGAGGCGACCACCACACCGGCCTCACCCACAGAACGCCCCGGCAGGGTCACCCTGCCGGGGCGTTTCTCGGTCCGTCTCCCTCAGGAGAACACCACGGCGACGGCTATGCCGCACACCGCCACCACACCGAGGACCACCACGAACACCGCGGCGATCACCTTCTGGCGCCTGCTCCGGCTACGCAGCCTGCCGAAGCTCTCCAGACGCTCGGCCAGACGCGGATCGTCTTGGCTGAGCCGGGATGCGATCTCAGTGAGGATTCGCTCCTCGTCCATCGAGAGCGCCATGCCGCACCTCCGGGGGGTCACTTTGGATCCATCCTCCCCCGCCGGAGCTGTTTCTATCCCCCCGGCGTTCACACAATCGTCTCTTCACGGTGAGCTTGGGGACGGGAAGGTCACCGCACGCGCAGGTCCGCTCTCCACATGGGTGCGGTCCAGGGCTGTCACCGTGTAGGTGTAGACCTTGCCCGCCTGCGCCGACGGGACCAGAACCGAGGACCCGCGCGTGGTCGCCACCAGGTTCGCCCCGTTCACCGCCGTGCAGGCACCGCCCTTGCCCGTCGTCCGGTAGACGGCGTAGGACGTGGCGTCGGAACCCTGCCACTCCACTTTCGTCGTCCTGCCCGATCTGACCACCCGGACCTGCGACGGGGCCGCCGGAGTGTTTCCGCCCTTCGACGGCGGGATCAGTGCGGGACGCTCGTAGTGCCCGGCCCGCAGCTGGGTCACGAACCCGCCGCTGTTCTTCAGCACGTCCGCGGCACTGAAGAACACATTGCCCCGCACCTGCGGGTGGGCGGTGTTGACGTCGAGATGCGCGCGAACCTCACCGCGGCGCGGCCACGGGGTGCCGCTGCCACCGACGGTCGCGGCCTGCCCGATGGTGAGCTGCACCCTGGTGCCCTCGACCAGCCTGGACCACCACGCCACCAGCGTCTTGTAGTCGGCACGGTTGTCGCCGATCGCCCAGTACAGCTGGGGCGTCACATAGTCCAGCCAGCCCTGTTTCACCCACTTGCGGGTGTCGCCGTAGATCTCGGCGTAGCTGTCCAGCCCGTGAGTGTCCGACCCGGCCGGGTCACCGCTGCGGTTGCGCCAGATCCCGAACGGGCTGATCCCGAACTTCACCCACGGCTTGGCCTGCTTGATCTTCACCGACAGGCTCTGCACGAGCGTGTCCACGTTGTGCCGCCGCCAGTCCGCCAGGCCCATCCCCCTGCCGTAGGTCTTGAACGTCTTCGCGTCGGGGAACTTCCCGTCCGGATAGGGATAGAAGTAGTCGTCGAAGTGCACCCCGTCGATGTCGTACTTGCCCACCACGTCCAGCACCGCGTTGGTGGCGAGCTCACGCACCTGCGGAAGACCCGGGTCATACCACAGGTACTTGCCGTACTTCACCGCCCAGTCCGGGTGCAGCTTCGCCGGGCTCCGGGGCGCCAGGTGCTTGCGGTTGTTGTCTCCGCCCACCCGGTAGGGGTTGAACCACGCCTGGAACTCCAGGTCACGGGCGTGCGCCTCGTCGACCAGGAACTTCAGCGGATCCCAGCCAGGGTCCTTGCCGGGCGTCCCGGTCAGCCACTGCGACCACGGCTCGTAGGGGGAGGCGTAGAAGGCGTCGCCCGCCGGCCTGATCTGCATGAAGACCGTGTTGAGGCCCGCGGCCTTGGCCGAGTCGAGAATCCGCCGGTAGGACGCCTTCTTCTTCTCGACCGGATCCTGCGGGTCGCCCGGCCAGTCCCCGCCGTACACGCTTGAGATCCACATGCCGCGCACCTGCCGCTGCGGGCCGTCGCCCGCCGGCTTGACCGCCGGGCACTCGGTGCCGGGCGCAGCGGCGACCGCACCGCCGGGAGCCGTCGGGAGCGCCGCCGTGTCGACCGCCCCCGACGCACAGCCCGCCGCCAGCGCCCCGGCCGTCACCAACGCCACGCCCTGCCGTCCTTTGCCCGCCCATGACCGTCGCCGCATAGGAGGCGAGGCTACCCGAGCCCCGGAGAACCCGGGATTCACCCGTTCCAGCTCCTGACGACGCGCCTATTGGCGACATGTCTACTATTACGGTGTGCCCCACCAAACAAAGGTCACCATGCCCAGCACCACCGCTGATCACCGCCCACGCCGCATGGCCCCCGAGGACCGCAAACAGGCCCTCATCGTGTCGGCCCTGGAGCTGTTCAGCCGCGACTCCCCCGAACGCGTCTCCATGGAGGACGTCGCCGAACACGCCGGAGTGTCCCGCGCCCTGGTCTACCGCTATTTCTCCAACATCGAAGAGATCCACGTCGCCGCCCTGCGCTCCGCCGTGGACGTCCTCGTCGCCCGGCTGACCCGCACCCGCGAAGGCGACCTGCTCACCCAGCTCCAGGACACCATCGGCGAGTTCGTCACCTTCGCCGAGGAGCACGCCGCCGGTTACATCGCGCTCCTGCGCAGCGGCTCCGTCATCGCCACCTCAGAGACCAGTACCCTCGTCGACGAGGTCAGGCACGTGGCCGTCCAGGAGGTCCTCAACCGCCTCGACATCGCCGAACCCACCCCGTTCATGCTGCTCACCCTCCGCTGCTGGATCGCGGTCTGCGAAGGCGCAATCCTCACCTGGCTCCAGGAACGCACCCTCGCCAAGGACGAACTCGTCCCCTGGCTCTCCGGCCAGCTCGTCGCCATGCTCACCGCCACCGCCGGCCACGACCCCGCCGTGGCGGCCTTCATCGCCGCCCTGGCGGGCGAAGATCACTAGCCTTCCAGGGCCTCGCGCATGACCTGGAACTTCGTCCGGGACTCGGCCAGCTCAGCGGCCGGCACCGAGTCCGCCACGATGCCGCAGCCCGCGAAGAGCCGAGCCCGGCTGCCCTCGATCTCGGCGCAGCGCAACGCGATCCCCCACTCGCCGTCGCCCCGCGCGTCCACCCAGCCCACCGGACCCGCATAACGGCCCCGGTCCATCACCTCGAGTTCACGGATCAGGTCCATGGCCACCTCGGTCGGCGTCCCGCACACCGCGGGCGTCGGATGCAACGCCGCCAGCACGTCCAGGACCGACCGGTCCGCGGCCAGCCGCCCGTGCACCGGCGTCGCCAGATGCTGCACATTCGCCAGCCTCAGCAGCTCAGGCTCATCCTCGACCTCGACCTGACTGCACAACGCGCGGAAAGCCGCCAGCACCATCTGCGCGGCGTAGGCGTGCTCCTCACGGTCCTTGCCGGAGGCGAACAGCGCCGCACCCCGGGCCTCGTCCTCGGCCTCATCCGCGCTCCTCGGCGTCGTCCCCGCCAGGACCAGCGAGTCGATCCGGTCCCCCTCCCGCCGCACCAGCAGCTCGGGTGTCGCCCCGACCAGACCGTCGACCGCGAAGGTGTAACAGGCCGGGAACCGTTCGGCCAGGCGCAGCAGCAGCACCCGCGCGTCAATCGGCTCGGTCGCCTCCGCCCGCAGGTCCCGCGCCAGCACGACCTTGCCGAGCCGACCCTCCTGGATCCGCGCCACCGCCGCACCGACCGCCCCGGCCCACTGCTCCGAGGTCAGCGTCCCGTCCGACCAGCCGACGGCGGTGGGCTCGGTCAGCGGGCGCATCAGGCTCAGCGGATCGGGAGCGTCACCGATCGTGGTGTACCAGGCCTGGCCGTCACGGCAGCCCAGCACCACCCGAGGAATGATCATGACCGAGTCCGAGCCCTGGGGATCGAACCCGAAACTGCCGAACGCCACCGGCCCCGAGCCGGGAATCCCGAGCGGGTCGTGCACCTCGGCGAAGCCGAACCAGGACTCCAGCCGGCGCCGCGCCCAGGCGAACCGGTCCTCGCCCCCGGGTACCGTGATCCTCGCGGCCTCACCCCAGCCGACGATGCCCTCACCGTGGCGCACCCATGCCAGGGGCGCCGGATGAGGCAGCCTGGCAAGAAGATCCACCGGTCCGGCGACTGGCACAGTCCGGACGAGCAGCCTCTCGGGGGCTCCCAGGGCAACGTTCACCCCTGCACCCTACCGAAAAGTTGAACCCGTTCAGACTGAGGGTGGTCCGGGTTCTGCGTGATCTGCGCGACATCCGGCCCGCCGGCCGGAAAACCCCGCCGGGTAGGCTCTGCGACCATGACCGAGCAGACCCGCTGGATCCACCTCGACGGTGCCGTCAACGTTCGCGACCTGGGCGGCCTTCCCACGACGGACGGCTCGACCACCCGTTTCGGGCAGGTCCTGCGCTCCGACAACCTGCAGGACCTCACTGACTCCGACCTCCGCCTCCTCGTCGGCGACCTCGGCCTCCGCCACGTTCTTGACCTGCGCAGCACCCCCGAGGTCGAGCTGGAAGGCCCCGGGCCGCTCACCCTGCGGCCCGAGGTGACCATCCACCACCTGACCCTGTTCGCCGAGGGCGGGATCCACACCGACGTCGAGGCCGACATCGACAAGGCCCTGCCCTGGACCACCCGGGTCGAGGAGAACACCGGCCAGAACCGCTCGGTCGGCCACTATCTGGGCTATCTGCAGGACCGCCCCGACTCCGTCGTCTCCGCCCTGCGGATCATGGCCCACGGCGAGGGTGCCTCCATCGTCCACTGCGCCGCCGGCAAGGACCGCACGGGCGTCGTCGTCGCCCTCGCCCTGGCGGTCACGGGAGTCGAACGCGAGGCCATCGTGGCCGACTACGTCCAGACCGGCGAGCGCCTGGAGGCGGTCCTGAGCCGGCTGCGTGCCAGCACCACCTACGCCGCAGACCTCGATTCCCGGCCCGCCGAGAGCCACATGACCCACCCGTTCATCATGGACAAGCTCCTGGCCGGGCTCGACGAGCTCTACGGCGGGCCGCCGGCCTGGCTCACCGCCAACGGCTGGACCGAGGACGACACCCGGGCCCTGCGGGCCCGACTTGTTGCTTGATGAGTCTTCAGTCCTTTTCCTGAGGCACCA
>JBDSTJ010000005.1:0-3171 GCA_039928335.1 Streptosporangiaceae bacterium
GACGATCAAGTCGGCGGTGGCGTTCGGCGCGCTGCTGTCCCAGGGCATCGGCGACACCATCCGGGTGTCGCTCAGCGCCCCGCCGGTCGAGGAGATCAAGGTCGGCAACCAGATCCTGGAGTCGCTCAACCTGCGCGAGCGCGGGCTGGAGATCGTCTCCTGCCCGTCCTGCGGCCGGGCCCAGGTCGACGTCTACACCCTCGCCGAGCGGGTCACCGCCGGACTCCAGGGCTTCCCGGTGCCGCTGCGCGTCGCGGTCATGGGCTGCGTCGTCAACGGTCCCGGGGAGGCCCGCGAGGCCGACCTGGGCGTCGCCTCCGGCAACGGCAAGGGCCAGATCTTCGTCAAGGGCGAGGTCGTCAAGACCGTTCCCGAGGACCAGATCGTCGAGACGCTGATCGAGGAGGCGATGAAGATCGCTGAAGCGATGGGCATCGAGGTCGACCTCGATGGTGACGGACCCGGTGTCGACGTGATCGCGAAGGCCTGAAGACCCCGCGCCCGACATCCCCGCGCCCGACATCCCACGCTCGATGATCTCCACACAGTAGAAAGCTGACTGTGTGGAAACGAAACCTCGCGCTCTGTTGCGCCACTTCGCTGATCTTCGTCACCCTCGTCAGCCCCGTTGCGGCGGCACCCGGCCTGACCTGGGGCGGCTGTCGGGAACGGGCGATCCTGCAGCAGTCGGGCCGGGAACTGCAGTGCGCCAGGCTGGAGGTCCCGCTGGACTACGGGAATCCGGCCGGCCCGACGATCAAGCTGATGGTCACCCGGCTGATGCACACCTCCGCCCCCTACCAGGGAGTCATGGTCACCAACCCCGGCGGACCCGGGTCGTCGGGCTTCTGGACGGCGGCGCAGACGGCGCAGCAACTGCCCGCCAGGGTCGCCGACGCCTATGACTGGATCGGATTCGATCCGCGCGGCGTCGGCCAGAGCGAGCCGTCGCTGACCTGCGATCCTGGCTATCTCGACCCGGGCACACCGCGCGCCGACTATGTCCCGCGGACCCTCGCCGAGGAGCAGGCCTGGCTCGGCCGGGCCAAGGCCTTCGCGGCGGACTGCCAGGCCAAGTACGGCGACATTCTGCCGCATCTGGGCACCCGGACGTGGGTGCGTGACCTCGAGTCGATCCGGCTGGCGCTGCGGACCCCGCAGCTCAACTACTTCGGCTACTCCTACGGGACCTACCTCGGCACGCTCTATGCCAGCCAGTACCCGACCCGGGTCCGGCGGATGGTCGTCGACGGCGTGGTCCGGCCCAGCACGGTCTGGTACGACGCCCAGGGCGAGCAGAACAAGGCGTTCCAGAAGCGGATGAACGCCTTCTTCGCCTGGATCGCCAAGCACGACGACGTCTACGGCCTGGGCGACACCCGGCGCCGGGTCGAACTCGCCTACTACGGGATGCGCAACGCGCTGGCGGCCAAGCCGGTCGGCCGGATCGGGCCGGACGAGTTCGACGACGCCCTGCTGCCGGCCGGCTATGCCGACTGGAAGTGGCCATCGTTCGCCAGGACCCTGTCGGACTGGTCGAAGGGTGACGCGGCGGCACTGACCCGGTGGGCCCTGCCGCCGTCGGCCGACGACCAGAACACCTTCACGATGTACAACGCGGTGCAGTGCCGGGACGCGGCCTGGCCGAAGGACTGGCAGACCTGGAAGTACGACGCGCAGAAGCAGTACGGCGAGGGCGTCCGCTACAACACCTGGAGCAACACCTGGTACAACGCGCCCTGCCTGTTCTGGCCGACCGCGAGCGGGCCCCTTCCGAAGATCGGGGGCGACGCCGAGCTGCTGATCGCCCACTCGACCCGGGACGCCGCCACTCCGTATGAGGGGGCTGTCGAGATGCACAGGCTGTTCCCGAAATCACGGATGCTCGTGGAGGAGGGTGGCGGCAACCACGCGAACTCACTCGGCAACACCTGCATGCGTGCCCTGATCAGCGCCTATCTCGACGACGGGACGCTGCCGCCGACCAGGAAGGGGCCCGATGCGATCTGCGCGAAGCATCCCGATCCCGTGCCCGCTTTGTAAAGATTTATCACAGTTAGGCATCCGTACGGTTGGGAATCTTCTGTTAGCCACGGGTCAGACACCACAATCTTTCCTTGATGTCCGCTTTATACCGGGACCTTTAGGGGATCATGTGAAGAGACTCGTAGTGCTGACCGCGGCGGCGGGGCTCGGGCTGTCCGGCCTGAGCATCGTCGCCCCGGCCGCCTCGGCTCAGGCGAAGCCGCATTCCCAACCCATCGCCTGGCACGACTGCTCAGCAGACCTCAAGGCCTACGCCGCCAACTTCCCGACGCTGGCCACGGCCACCATCCAGTGCGCGACCATCAAGGTCCCGCTGGACTACAAGAAGCCGCACGGCAAGAAGGTTCCGATCGCGCTGTCCCGGGTGAAGCACACCGGCAGCAAGTCCACGTTCCGCGGCGACCTCCTGGTCAATCCGGGCGGACCCGGCGGAACCGGCACCAACTTCGCGCTGCGGGTCGCCGGCCAGTCCTCGCCCGCGCTCGCCGCGGCCTACGACTTCGTCGGTTTCGACCCGCGCGGCACCGGCGGCAGCACGCCGCTGAGCTGCGACGCGAACTACTTCAACCCGGTGCGCCCCGACTACGTCCCGCACACGAGGGCGGACGTGAAGTTCTGGCTGACCAAGGCCAGGAACTACGCCAAGGCCTGCGGCAAGAAGTACGGCAGCTTCCTCAAGCACCTGCGCACGGTCGACTCGGTGCACGACATGAACACGATCCGTTATCGCCTGGGCCAGAAGAAGCTCAACTACTACGGCGCCTCCTACGGCACCTACCTGGGCGGGGTCTACGCGACCCTGTTCCCGCGCAAGGTCGGCCGGTTCGTGCTCGACAGCAGCGTCGCGCCGAGCGGCGTCTGGTACAAGGCCAACCTCGAGCAGGACAAGGCCTTCGACCGCAACATCAACATCTTCTTCAAGTGGGTCGCCAAGAACGACGCGACCTTCAAGCTCGGGAGCTACAAGGCCGTCAAGGACCTGTACTACGCCACCTACGCGCGGCTCAACAAGACGCCGATCAAGGTCGCGCTGGACCCGGCCAAGCCGACCGAGCTCACGGTCGTCGACGGTCCGGCCTACAACGACTACTTCCTGACCTCCGGCTACCGTGCCAGCACGGCGGT
>JBDSTJ010000006.1:0-2803 GCA_039928335.1 Streptosporangiaceae bacterium
TGGCGGGGACCCTGCTGATGCGCGGCTGGCTGACCGAGGGGTTCCGGGACGCCGCGCAGGCCTCGGCCTGGCGGGACCGCACCCGCGGCATGGTCGAGGAGTACACCTCGCGGCTCGATCCGGCCGAGGAACCGGCCGGGGTGGAGCGCACGGTCGCCACGAAGACGGACGTGATCGCGGTGTCGGGCCGGATCGACCGCCTGGACTTCCGCGACGAGGGCCGTGAACTGGCCGTCGTCGACTACAAGACCGGACGACGCCCGCTGACCACCGACGACGCGCGGAGTTCGCTGGCGCTGGCGCTCTATGCGATCGCCTCGTCGCGGGTGCTGCGCAGGCCCTGCCGCACCGTCGAGCTGCATCACCTGCCGACCGGTGAGGTGTCCTCGTGGGAGCACACCGACGAGTCGCTGGGCCGGCACCTGCGCCGCGCCGAGCAGATCGCCACGGAGTGCGCGGACGCCGACGAGGCGTATCGGACCCGGCTCGCCCCGGGCCGAGAGAAGATCCAGAAGAAGGTCCCGGTGCAGGGCGCGCAGGTCGAGCACGCCGTGTTCGACGCGGTGTTCCCGCCGAGCACCGGCCCGCTGTGCGGGTGGTGCGACTACCAGCGGCACTGCCCGCAGGGACAGCAGGCCGCCGCGAAGAAGGAGCCGTGGGCCGCCCTCGGCGACGACCCGGTCCCGGCCACGACCTAGACACCCGCTCCCATGCTCGAACGCGCCCACCGGCGGGGATCCCTGAGGCCGTACAGGCCCTTGGACAGGTCGTAACCGTCGGCTTCCAGACGCCGGCGTGCGGCATCGAGCATGTCCCGGGTGGACTTCATGAACGCGTAGTCGTGGACGGGTTCGGGGACCGAGTTCATCGCGAGCCGGAACGATCTGAGCGCAGCGGTCACCGCGGGCTGGGGGACCTCGGGCAGGATCCCGTACATCTGCCGGGCCCAGGCGGGCAGTGAGTAGTAGCAGAGCGCCCCGAACGGGAAGTAGGCCGGTTTGCCGGGTGACAGGAACCGGAGGTTCTCCGGCAGCCGGGGCCAGATCAGGAAGCGGGCCGTCTCCATGGCCTCGTCGGTGGCGCGGAGCAGGGGCCGCATCTCGCGGAAGTAGGCGTCCATCTCGGCGACCGAGCCGGGGATCTCCTCGGCGTGCAGGCCCACATAGGTCGCGGTGTGCCGCTGCTCGTCCAGGTAGAGGTCGGCCATCCGGTCGGTCATCGGCAGCCCGGCCCGGCGTGCGGTCTCCAGATAGGAGCTGACTTCGGCGCAGTGCACCCAGCGGAGGAACTCGGGCTGGTCGAGCGGCTCGGTCCGGCCGGTGTCGTGGTTGAGGATACGCAGCCGCCGGTGGATGCCGCGGACCTTGGCGGCCAGTTCGTCGATCTCCTCGTGGCTGCCGAAGGTCGCCATTCCCACGAAGTCGGAGGTCCGCTGGAGCCGCCCGAACGGGTCCTCCTTGAAGTTGGAGTTCTGCCAGACACCCCACATGGCCATCGGATGCAGTGCCTGCAGCATGAGGCCGCGTACGCCGCCGACCCACATGGACCGGTCGATGTGCACACGCCAGGTGGCGCTCTCGGGGGGCTGGACCGTGGCTGCCATGAGAACCTCCATGAGACAAATTTGGGTAAGTGTATCGTTACTTCGGGCAGGAGTTAGGGTGGGACCATCCGGAGATTCTCGCCGGAGACCGGAAGTGGGTTCCTTGGATCCCGACACCTCGGCAAGGGTGTCCGCGGCGATCGCCGAGCTCGCGAAAACCGATCTCGTGGACCCGGGCATGGAACCGGGCATGGACCACATCTGCCGTGCGTGCGCACACATGATGGCGGCGACGGGCGCGAACCTGTCCCTGATCAGCACCGCAGGATCCTACGAGCCGGTGTACGCCTCGGAACCGCGCTGCGGTGCGGTCGCGGAACTCCAGGTCGTGGTCGGCGAGGGCCCGGGAGTCCTGGCGCTGGGCGAAGGCCGGCTGATCCTCGTCCCGGCCCTGGACACCGTCGAGAGTCAGCGGCGCTGGCCGCTGTTCGCCCCGGGCTCGGTGGACCTGGGCATCCGGGCGGTGTTCGCCTTCCCGCTGATGGTCGGTGCGATCGCCGTCGGGGTCCTGGAGATCTGCCGGAACGAGACCGGACCGCTGGGCGACCGTCGGCTCGGCGAGGCGCTGCTGTTCGCCGACGCCGCCCTGATGCTGGTCCTGACGACCGACCTGTCCGGTGCGGGCACGCAGGACGGGGCGATCGGCTGGACCGGTTCGGTGGACCGGTGGCCCGAGGTGCACCAGGCGACCGGGATGATGTCAGTGCAGTTGGGCACCGGCCTGGCGAGCGCGTTCATGCGCCTGCGTGCCCACACCTTCGCCAGTGGCCGCAGTCTCCGTGAGGTCTCCCGGGACGTGGTCGACCGCAAACTTCGCTTCGAACCGGAGGAATGAATGACTCGAGAAGAAGGTGGGTACATGGTGGACCGGCAGACGGCTGAGGTGTTCGTGGAGCTCGCCGACACCCTGGTGGTGGGCTTCGACGTGATCGACCTGTTGCACACGCTCGCCGAGCGCTGTGTCGACCTGCTGGACATCGACGCGGCCGGGATCCTGCTGGCCGACCAGCGGGGGACGCTGTCGCTGGTGGCGGCCTCCACCGAGCAGGCCCGGCTGCTCGAACTGTTCCAGCTCCAGGACGAGGAAGGCCCCTGCCTGGACTGCTACCGCACCGGCGAGCCGGTGATCTGCGGCGATCTCGTGTAGCACCACCCGGGACTAGAGGTCTCCGCTCCGTGGGGCTGGCCGGCGCGAGGCCT
>JBDSTJ010000007.1:0-9509 GCA_039928335.1 Streptosporangiaceae bacterium
GCAACGCTGGTGAGGCCTGCGTCCCGGCAGGCGCGGGCGATCCGTACCGCGATCTCGCCCCGGTTGGCGATCAGCACCTTGCGCAACGTGTATCTCCGTCCATCAGAAACCTGGCTCGCTGATCGGAGTCTAAAGAATCAGGGTGATGCGGTCAGCCAACGCCCTCCTCGTAGGCGTCTCCTTGCAGGTCAAACAGGGTAAATCCGGACAGGTCGCAGTCGTGTCAGACCCCGGATCACTCCGATCCGAATGGGGCCGATGACCGGATCCGGTCACGGGGAACGCGCCGCTGGGGAGGCCCGAGTGGTGTGTGCTGGCGGAGGTACGTCTTCTCCGGAAAGGGCCAGACGCATGAGCGGTGACCGGCGTGGCGGAAACATCGGCCAGATGGAGGAGCTCTCGCGGCTCTTCCAGAAGCACTCCAAGAACCTCGACGCTCTGATCAAGGACCTGAACGGCCGCACGGTCGGCTCGTCCGAGATCTGGTGGGGCCCCGGCGCCGACCGGTTCCGGGCCGCCTGGTCCGAGGCCAAGTCCGCCTTCGACAAGATGGCGGTGGCCCTCGAAGAGGGCGGCCAGGACGTCAAGCGCTCCCAGCAGAACATCGAGGCGGCGACCCGCTGACCCCACTGCCCTGACGCCCGCTCCACCGGCGTCAGGGCAGGGCCGGCGGCAGCGCCACCTGAATCGGCACGGCGGTTCCCGCGGTGACGAGGAGGCCCCGGCCGAGGGGGCCGCCCCAGCTGGCGTTGCGGGGCAGCCGCAGGCCGAGCAGTTCGCCGTCGTCAGCGGACTGGATGCCCAGGAGCAGGCCGGTGCGGGTCTTGCGGGCGTCGGCCATGAAGCCGCGGTAGCCCCGGTTGAGGTCGTCGGTCGTGCCACCGATGATCACTGCGTGGTCGCCGTCGCGGGCCGAGCGGAGCAGCGCCTGGAGGGCGTCGCCCAGGTCGGTCTCCTCGAGCAGCTCCGCGTCGTCGGCGACCACCACGAAGCGGTGCTCGGGTTCGAGCAGCGCCTCGAGCTCGGCCTCCTCGGCGGTGGAGTCGAGCACGGCGATGACTCCGGGCCGGTCGCGCAGCAGCCGCAGCGGTGACCGCCGGGGCGTGATGATCAGTACCGGCACGGACCGTTCGAGCAGGCTGTGCACCATGGTCTCCAGGGCCGTCGACCGGCCCGAGCGGGCGGGTCCGGCCACGACGAAGGCCGGGCCGTCCTCGATCAGGTCGACGCCGAGCGGCCCGAGGGTGTCGCCGCCGGCCCCGACCAGGCACCAGAGCGCGGACGGGGCGAGTGCCGCCGGATCGAGCGCGACCGCTTCTTCGGCGGAGATCCGGACCGGCAGTTCGTCGACGTGCAGGGGCCGTTGGGCCGGTCGCAGCACCCCGAACCTGGCCCGTACCCCCGCGGCGAGCGCGGCGAGCGCGGCCACCTGCCCGGCTCCCTGGATGCCGCTTCCGGCCGGTACCGGCAGCAGCCCGATCTGCGACTCGATCAGCGGCGCGTTGGGTGTCAGGGTCAGCGCCCGCCCCGGCGGCATCTCCGCCGGGATCTTGGCGTCGGGCACTCCGGCGAACCCGTAGTCGGACGGGTCGGCCATCCGCAGGATCAGCCGTCGGTCGAACACCGTCGCGGCCTGCCCGGTCAGCCCGGAGCGGTCGCCGGTGAACACCGCCCGCAGCCCGACGGCCGAACCCTCCTGCAGCAGCCGCAGCACGGTCGTCACCAGCCGGCCGTAGTCGTAGTGCTCGAACGAGGCGAGGAAACCCTCCCACCGGTCCAGCATGAGGATCATCCACGGCAGCCGTTCGCCGGGTGAGACCGTGGCCCGCTGCTCCGACAGGGACGCGAACCCGGCCGCCGCGAGCAACTGCTGCCGCCGGCCGATCTCTGCGGACAACGCGTTGAGCAGCCGTTCGACCCGGTCGTCCTGCTCGCGCGGTACGACCGCGCCGCAGTGCGGCAGGTCCGTCAGCGGCTGGAGCGCGTTGCCGCCGCAGTCGATGGCGTACAGATGCACGTCGTAGGGCGAGCACGCACCGGCCAGCGCCCCGGCCAGCGAGCGCAGCGCGGTGGTCCGCCCGGAACCCGCGGATCCGGCCAGGTAGAGATGCCCGTCGCGGGACAGGTCGACCGAGAGCGGTCGGCGGCTCTGCTCTGCGGGCAGGTCGGTGATCCCGAACTCGATCGGCGGCACCTCCACGATCGACCCGCCGGCCGCCGACCGGGGCGACAGCACCACGGCCTCGGGCAGCGGGTCCAGCCACGGGCTGGGCTGCCTGGGGATCCCGGCCTTCCTGGCGGCCTGGGCGATGGCCTTGACCAGGAGGGACAGGTCCGTGACCTGGTTGTCGTCCCCGGCGGTCTCGGTCCGGAACGGATGCCCCAGCTGGCCCCAGTCCAGCGGTCTCGCCTCGGTGCTCTGCACGGTGACCTCGCGCCTGCCGCCGATCCGCGCGGTCTGCACGGGATGCAGCGACGACGCGCCGGACCGGACGAAGCACCGCCCCGGGGTCGTCTTGGAGATCCGGGCGGCGTCGGGCGCGTCGAGCACGTCGGTCGAGTCGTCCACGTCGGTGACCCGCAGGGCGATCCGCAGGTTGGTGTTGGCCCGGATGTCGGCGGTCACGACCCCGGCGGGCCGCTGGGTCGCGAGGATCAGGTGCACCCCGAGGGACCGGCCGCGCCGCCCGATGTCGACCAGGCCGTCGACGAAACCGGGCAGCTCGGCGGCCATGGCCGCGAACTCGTCGATCACCAGGACCAGCCGGGGCAGCCCGGTGCCCTGGTAGTCCTCGATGTCCTTGGCCCCGGCCTGGAGCAGCAACTGCTCGCGCCGGCGCAGCTCGGCGGCGAGGGACTCCAGCGCCCGCTCGGTGAGATGCCCGTCGAGGTCGGTGACCATGCCGACGGTGTGCGGGAGCGCCGCGCAGTCCTTGAACGCCGCCCCGCCCTTGTAGTCGATCAGCACGAACGTCATCTCGTCGGGCCGGTTGCGCACGGCCAGCGACGCGATCAGGGTCTGCAGCAGCTCGGACTTGCCCGCGCCGGTCGTCCCGGCGATCAGCCCGTGCGGCCCGTCGGTCCGCAGGTCGATCTCGAACGTCCCGGCGGGCCCGATCCCGATCGGCACCCGGGTCGGGTGGCGGGTCGACACCCACCCGTTGAGGATGTGCTCGGGGGTGGGCGCGGGCAGCTCCAGCAGGTCGAGCAGCCGGGCCGCCGCGGGCAGGGCCTCGGCGCCGTCCTCGCGCGAGACGTCCTTGACCGGGGCGAGCGCACGCGCGAGCCGGTCGCACCAGGCGGTGCCGACCTGGTCGGCGAGGACCGGTCCGACGGTCTCCAGGCCGTGGCCCCTGAGCCGGACGGAGTCGTCCGCCCAGGTCGCGACCGCCGTGCACTCCTCGGGCAGCAGTTTCTCCTCGTCGTCGAGGCAGATCGCGAAGATCCCGAACTCGGGTCCGCGCGCCAGCACCTGCGGCATGCCGGGCACCCGTCGCAGCGTCCGCGCTCCGTCCAGGACGAGGAGGATGTGGTAGGGCACTGGGGTCTTCGTCTGGACGAACCCGGTCTGCTGCCCCCGCCGCCGTTCCGTGATCTTGATGGCCAACTCGGTGACGCGCGCCGCCGCGGTGACCGGGTCGCTGCCGATCAGCGCCACGCAGTCCTCGCCGTCGCGCGGGGTGGTGTGCGGCAGCCAGCGCGCCCAGTTCCAGTGCTCGCCGCCGTTGTTGTCGGCGGTCAGCACCACGATCGCCAGGTCGCGCGGACTGTGCAGCGCGGCGGCCTGGGCGACCAGCCACCGGGCCAGGCCACGCGACCGCTCACGCGACCCGGTCAGCCCGACCACGCCGAGTTCGGGCAGCGCCAGGGTGACCGGCACCGTGCAGGCCGTCGTCGACGGCCGCTCACCTCTCGTCAGTACCTCCTGGATGTCGGACTCGCTGCCCACCAGCTTGATCGCCGCAGGCTGGTCGGCCAGGCCGATCCGCAGGTGCAGCGCGTCGGGGTCGGCCAGCCGCCGCTCCCACAGGCGCTTGCGCGGTCCGGTGGCCGTCAGCAGGATCTCGGCCGGGTCGGGGCTCTGGGCCCTGCGGTCGGCCTCGTCCTGTTGCCGCAGCTCCTCCAGATCCCGGGCGAAATAGGCGGCTTTGAGCTGGTAGTCCTGATAGGCCTTCTTGTAGGACTTCCGGCCGTGCATCCGGTCGCCGAGCCACTCGCCGACCTGCATGACCGGCCAGGCCAGCGCGAACAGGGCCCAGAACCACTGTTTGAGCACGAATGCCATGACCAGCCCGAACGCGGAGAACAGCAGCGCCCCGAACAGCCGCAGCCGCTGCTTGTCGTTGCGTTCGGGCAGGACCGGCACCTTGAGGTGCCTGATGCTCTCCGGTGGCGCGATCCGCGGTGGCCGGTTGAACGCCAGACCCTGCTGCAGGGGTTCCAGATGCGTGTCAGGGCGCGTGGTGGCCGTCCGGGTCAGGACGGTCGACCCGATCACCAGTACGGCCCCCTCGGGCCATTCCGGGTCGCCGTCGATCTCCTGCTCGTCGAGCGTGGCCGGCCGGGTGGCCCGCACCGTCGTCCGGTCGTCCCGGTGCACGGTGATCGTCAGCCCGTCGACCAGGTGCGAGGCCCCGATCCCGAGCCGGTGCACCGCCCCCGCCCGCGGCCCGCCCACGACCCGTACCTCGGTCAGCCCGGTCGGCTCCGCGCTGACCGTCGCCGGCGCGGCGCCCTGGTCGAGTGCGACCACCGTCCCGTCCCTGAGCTCCCGCGCGGCCTTGGCCGAGGGATCGAGCATCCGCCCGTCGGCATAGAGGGCCTGGAGCCGGACGACCTTTCCGTCGGCCTCCTGGGCGTGCAGCAGCCCGGAGAGCGTGCGCGCCACTCCTGACACCGTCATGTCGGAATCGCCGCTGACCACCAGGTCGCGCCGTCCCTGCTGGGTCAGGGCCGTCAGCGAGATGCGCATCCACCACTCCTCCGCTGCGGCCGCTTTACCGGTGGGCACGGACCGCTTGACCAGACTACTGACGGCCACCGTCATTCTCGGCCGTTGCCGTCAGGCCGGGCGATTTGTCCGATCAAAGTGGGCGATGTTCAGCACAGTTCGTCGAGCGGACGCGGATTCAGGCCGAGTCTCCGGCGCGGCGGCCGTTCACCCTGGCCTGGGTCCGGCAGATTCAGGGGGTCGGGCTCCGACCTTTCGCCGCCGGTGACTTCCTGGTCGGCGAAAACGGTGCCGGCTGGTCGACGCTGGTCGAGGCGGCCGGAATCCGCGCTGAGGCGGCAGCGCCGCGATCGGAGGCACGGACCCCGGCCCGGACGGCCGTCGAGTACTGGCGTAGGAGCCTCGGCCGACCCGAGCTCTCCCTCCGACACTTCCTTGGCCAGAAATGAGTCAAGGCGATTAATTCGTCGGCGAGAACCGGACGCAGCGAACGAGTTTAAGGGTGATAGAAGTGGGGACCGCGAATTGCTATTGCGCCAACTGACGGTGAAGTCGCTGGTCGGACCCGGGATGGCTCAGCGTAGCCGGGCTCCCCGGCTAATCGCGCGATCTCTCGTCAATTTCCCACCGCTGGTCACGGGAATGCGTCGGCTACCTCAATCCATTGACGTGACCTTGTCAAGGCCGCAACCATGGTCGCTCCGGCCGTAAGCAGTCCGTTCGGATCCCACCGGAGTTGCCAGCATCATGAGGACAAGTCAACCGACCACGACGAACAACACCGGAGCGCACGGGCTCGGTGGCGGCCTCGGCGCCGCAGCCGCCCAACGGCTCCCGGTGCCGCCACGCGAACGCAAGCCGGCCCTGGCCGCGCTCGCGGTGATCCTGATCCTGGGTGGCGCGCTCGTCAGTGCCTATCTCGTGATGGAGAGCGGCCAGCGCGTGAGCGCCGTGAGCATCTCCCAGCCCGTCGCGGCGGGCGAGCAGATCCCGGCAGGCGCCTTGAAGCAGGTGCAGATCGGGAACACCGGAATCCAGTTTATCAACTGGTCCGAGCACACCAAGATCACCCAGTCGTACGCCGCGGTGAACCTGGTCCCGGACACGCTGCTGACCAACCGGATGATCTCCAGGTCCGCAGACGGGGCCAAGGGCCGCATGATCGTCGGCCTGGAGCTCAAGGCCGCCCAGCGGCCCGCCAGCGGGCTGAGACTCGGTGACAAGCTTGCCATCTATGCCGTGGGCGGCCGGGACAGCGCGGTCAAGGCCGGAACGCTCCTGTCCAGCGACGCCCTCATCACCTTCGTCGCCGGCGTCGGGTCCACGGCGACCCGGCCCAGCAGTACGTCCTCGTCCTCAACGAGGATCTCCGTCGCGGTCCTGCCCGACCAGGTACAGCCGCTGATCCAGTCGGCGGCGACCGGGAGCATCGCGATCGCACTCGTCCCCGCGGGCACGACCGTCACGATCCCGCAGGCCGCCCCGGCCGGTCCGGGCACCAGAGCACAGAAGCCGGGCGGGTGACCGGTGGCGCTGATCGCACTCGCCGCAGACAAGGGCGCGCCCGGGGTCACGACCGCAGCGGTCGCCCTCGGCGCGGTCTGGCCCCGCCCCGTGCTGGTCGCCGAATGCGACCTGGCCGGGGGAGACCTCGTCTACCGCCTGCCCGGCGAACAGGGCATGCTCGACCCGGCCAAGGGCCTGTTGTCCCTGGCGGCCACCGCCCGCAAGGGCCTGCGCCCCGAGCAGATCGGGCCGCACACCCAGCGGCTCAGCGGCGGGCTCGACGTGCTCGTCGGAGTCGGCAACGCCGAACAGGCCCTCGGGCTGACCTGGCTGTGGAGCCCGCTGGGCAGATCGTTCGCGATCATCCCCGGGATCGACGTGATCGCCGACTGCGGCCGGCTCGGGGCGGCCAGCCCGATGACCGATCTGCTCCGTGAGGCCGACATGGTCGTCATGGTCACCCAGGCCTCCCTGGAGCAGGTCGCGCACCTGCGGGAGCGGATCACCGCCCTGTCGGCCGAACTGCCCAGGCAGCGCGCCCAGATCGGGGTGGTCGTGATCGCCGATCCGCGCGGCTACCGGGGCTCGATCGGCGAGGTCGAACGGGTGATCGCGCAGGCCAAACTGCCCGCGACGGTGCTCGGCGGCCTCGCCTATGACCCCAGGGGCGCGCAGATGCTGCGCGGCCAGTGGGGCGGGCGGCTCGACAAGTCGATGCTGATCCGAAGCGCCCGCGAGCTGGCCGGCCAGATCCTGGCCCGGCCGGTGATGGAGAACCGGGGCGGGCCCGTGACGCCCCAGGTCGTGACGTCGAGGCCGATGCCGGCTGAGAGGGGGCGCTAGATGGATCACAGTCTCGTCAAACGGCTCCGCCAGGAGGTCGGCGACCGGCTCGCCCAGCAGCGCAGGCTGGACGCCGCCTCCGGACTGATCCCGATGACCAGCGAGGACGAGCGGCAGTTCGCTCGCGCCCTGATCTCGCAGGTGCTGGAGGAGCACGCCCGCGCCGAGATTGGCTCCGGCCGGCAGCCCCCGGGCATCGAGGAGGAGGAGGCCTACGCCGCGGGCATCCACGCGGCCCTGTACGGCGTGGGGCGCCTCCAGCCTCTGCTTGAGGACCAGGAGATCGAGAACATCGACGTCAACGGCTGCGACCGGGTCTTCCTGTCCTACGCCGACGGCCGCGAGGTCATGGGCGAGCCGGTGGCGGACTCCGACGAGGAGCTCGTCGAGCTCATCCAGATCCTCGCCGCCTACTCGGGCCTGTCGTCCCGGCCGTTCGACACCGCCAACCCGCAGCTCGACCTGAGGCTGCCCGACGGCTCCCGGCTGTCGGCCGTGATGGACGTGACGATGCGGCCGTCGCTGTCGATCCGGCGTGCGCGCCTGGGCAAGGTCTTCCTCGCCGACATGGTCGGCAACGGCACCGTCTCGGCCGAGCTGGGGCACTTCTTCCGGGCCGCGGTCCTGGCCAGGAAGAACATCATGATCTCCGGGGCGACCAACGCGGGCAAGACGACGCTGCTGCGGGCCATCGCCAACGAGATCCCCGGCAACGAACGCCTCATCACCGTCGAGCGGGCGTTGGAGCTGGGCCTGGACCAGTTCCCCGAGCTGCATCCCAACGTGGTCGCCTTCGAGCAGCGGCTGCCCAACTCCGAGGGCCTGGGCGCGATCTCGATGGCCGAGTTGGTCCGCAGATCGCTGCGGATGAACCCCTCCCGGGTCATCGTCGGCGAGGTGCTCGGCGACGAGATCGTCACGATGCTCAACGCCATGACCCAGGGCAACGACGGGTCGCTGTCGACCATCCACGCCAACTCCTCGATCGAGGTCTTCAACCGCATCTCCACCTATGCGATCCAGGCGGAGGAACGGCTCCCGATCGAGGCCACCCACATGCTGATCTCCGGTGCGATCGACTTCGTGGTCTTCATCGAGAAGCGCAACGACTACGCCCGGGGCGGCCGGCTGCGCCGGTTCGTGGCGAGCGTGCGCGAGGTCACCGGCTGCGACGGCCGGGTGCTGTCCTCGGAGATCTTCGCCCCGGCCCGGGACGGTTCGGCCCAGCCGAACGCCCCGCTGTCGTGCGCCGACGACCTGGCCGAGTACGGCTACGACCCGACTCGCCAGATGGCGGTGTGGCAGTGAGCCTCGACAACAGCGCACTCCTGGCGATCATTACCGGCGCGGTGGCCGCGAGCGGGTTCGTGCTGCTGTTCATGGCGGTGCGCGGCTTCACCGCCCATCCCTCGCGCGCCACGAAGTCCAGGCGTAGCCGCGAGGACGTGCTGCGGAGCCTGTCGACCCGTACCGCGACCGCGATCGTCGCCGGTTTCCTGGTGCTGATCCTGACCCGCTGGGTGGTCGCCGCAGTCGGCGCGGCCCTGCTGGTGCTCGGCTGGGACAGCCTCACCGGCGGGGTCGGCGAGGAACGCAAGGCGATGTCCCGGCTGGAGGGTCTGGCCGCCTGGGCCGAGTCACTGCGGGACACCATCGCCGGGTCGGTCGGCCTCGAACAGGCCATCCCCTCCTCCGTCCGGGCCGCCGCCCCGGCGCTCCAGCCGCCGCTGCGCGCCCTGGTCGACCGGCTGCACACCCGGATGCCGATGCCCGAAGCCCTGCGCAGATTCGCGGACGAGATCAACGACTCGTCCGCCGACCTGATCATCGCCGCGCTGATCCTCAACGCCCGGCTCCGCGGGCCCGGCCTGCGCGAGATGCTCGGGGCGCTCGCGACCTCGGCCCGCGCCGAACTGGACATGCGCCGTCGGGTCGCGGCCTACCGGGCCACCACCCGGCGCAGCGTGCAGATCGTCGTCGGCTTCTCGGTCGGCATGGCGTTGCTGCTGGCCGTCTTCAACCGGGACTACGTCAAGCCCTACGACTCCTTCCTGGGCGAGTGCGTGCTGGCCGTGGTCGTCGCGATGTACGCGGGCGGTTTCTTCTGGCTCCGCCGGCTCGCCAAGTACCAGCTGCCGCAGCGCCTGCTCGGCGAGTCCGCGGAGCCCGGAGTCGAGGCGTCCGCGCCGTTGCGGGGACGTGCCACGAT
>JBDSTJ010000008.1:0-4810 GCA_039928335.1 Streptosporangiaceae bacterium
ACCAGAGCCGCCGAAGCCCGTGCAGAAGGCCGCCGAGGGGTGGGCTCCGCCACCGGCCGGCCCGGCGGCTCCGGCGGCCCCGGACCTGCCGCCGCCGCCGGACGGGCCGACCGACGAGAGCGACGAGGTGGACCCGGTGGGGGACGCCGTGGCCCCGGCCGAGACGGTCGGCGGGGTGGCCCTGATCCAGCGTGAGCTGGGCGGCCAAGTGATCAGGGAGCTCGACAACTCCTGAGCACGCCGTTCGTTCCGCTCAGGGGGTAGTTGGCCGTACCCTCAGAAAACCAGGACCGAAGGAGACAGACGTGGAACCGGGCGGACAGCTCAATTTCCAGGCCGTGCTCGAGCAGGCCCAGCGCATGCAGGAGCAGCTCTTCGCCGCGCAGGAGGAGCTCGCTCACACCGAAGTTCAGGGAACGGCGGGTGGCGGACTGGTCACGGCGACCGTGAACGGCCAGGGTGAGGTCGTGAATCTCGTCATCGACCCCAAGGCGATCGACGCCGCGGATCCCGCTGAGACTGCGGAGACCGTCGCCGATCTGGTGCTGGCGGCGATCCGCCACGCGGTGGAGTCGGCGCAGCAGATCCAGGCCGAGAAGATGGGCCCGCTCACCGAGGGCATGCCGGGCATGCCGGGGCTGGGTTTCTGATCCATGTATGAGGGTGTGGTCCAGAACCTCATCGACGAACTCGGCCGGTTGCCGGGCGTCGGTCCCAAGGGCGCGCAGCGGATCGCCTTCCATCTGCTGAACGCGGACGCGGTCGATGTGAACCGGCTCGCCGACGCGCTGCGCGAGGTGAAGGAGAAGGTCAGGTTCTGCGCGGTCTGCGGGAACGTGGCCGAGGAGGCCGAGTGCCGGATCTGCCGGGATCCCCGGCGGGACCGGGCGGTGATCTGCGTGGTGGAGGAGTCCAAGGACGTCGTCGCGATCGAGAGGACGCGCGAGTTCCGGGGCCGCTACCACGTGCTGGGTGGGGCGATCAGCCCCATCGAGGGGATCGGCCCTGAGGACCTGCGCATCCGGGAACTGATGGTCAGGCTGGCCGACGGTCAGGTGACCGAGCTGATCCTGGCGACGGACCCGAACCTGGAGGGCGAGGCGACGGCGACGTACCTCGCCCGGCTGGTGAAACCCATGGATCTCAAAGTGACCCGCCTGGCCAGTGGCCTGCCGGTGGGCGGAGACCTCGAGTACGCCGACGAGGTAACCCTGGGCCGCGCTTTCGAAGGACGGAGACTTCTCGATGTCTGAAACCAACACTCCGAAGGACTGGGACACCCTCGCGGGGCGCGTCGTGGTCCATGTGGAGAACTACCTCGGCGGCCTGGAGCGGTTGGCCCGTGGCGAGGGCGGCAGGCAGACCGTGTCGTTGTTGCTGCTGGAGGTCTCCCAGATCATGCTGGCGGGCGCGCAGCTCGGCGCGAGCCCCGACGTGGTGCTGCCGGGCAACTGGGAGCCCGCGATCGGTGAGGACCCGGACCTGGACGTGGTCCGGCAGGGACTGGCCGAGCGGCTCGCCGCCGTTGATGAGTACTCCGAGGTGTTCGACCCGTACAAGGACGACGAGGCGATGGCCTACCGGCTGTCCGACGACCTGGTCGACGTGGCCAGCGACCTGGTCCACGGGCTGCGCCACTTCCAGAAGGGCCGCCCGCTGGAGGCCCTGTGGTGGTGGCAGTACTCCTACCTCAACCACTGGGGCAACCACGGCGGCGCGGCGCTGCGCGCACTCCACGCGGTCGTCTCCGGTGCGAGGCTGGATGTGGCCCAGGAGGGCCTGGTCAGGAGCTGATACATGCTGTCTCGGCGGGCGAGACAAACCAGTGGCATAGTCACAGACCGACCTCGGTAGACTCTGCGCGTTGACCCCGATCGAGTCGAGGAGCGCCCCACCGTGGCCCTTGTCGTGCAGAAGTACGGCGGCTCCTCCGTCGCCGACGCCGACTGCGTGAAGCGGGTGGCTCAGCGGATCGTCGCGACCAAGAAGGCAGGCAACGACGTCGTCGTCGTGGTCTCCGCCATGGGCGACACGACGGACGAGCTGATCGATCTCGCGCAGAAGGTGAGCCCGCTGCCGCCGGCTCGTGAACTGGACATGCTGCTGACCGCGGGTGAGCGCATCTCCATGGCCGTCCTGGCCATGGCGATCGCCAACCTCGGGCACGAGGCCAAATCGTTCACCGGCTCCCAGGCCGGGGTGATCACCGATGGATCGCACGGCCGCGCCAAGATCATTGACGTGACGCCGGGTCGGATCCGCAATGCCCTCGACGAGGGTTCGATCTGCATCGTGGCCGGATTCCAGGGTGTGTCCCAGGACTCCAAGGACATCACGACGCTGGGCCGGGGCGGTTCCGACACCACGGCCGTGGCGCTGGCCGCGGCGCTCAACGCCGACGTCTGCGAGATCTACACCGACGTCGACGGGATCTTCACCGCGGACCCGCGGATCGTGAAGACCGCCCGGCAGATCCCGTGCATCTCCTACGAGGAGATGCTGGAGATGGCCGCGTCCGGAGCCAAGGTCCTGCATCTGCGCTGCGTGGAGTACGCGCGCCGCTACAACATTCCGATCCATGTGCGGTCCTCGTTCAGCCAGAAAGAGGGCACGTGGGTCGTTGCGAGTACTGAGGGGACCGAGGTGGAGAACGCGATCATCTCCGGCGTCGCGCACGACCGGAGCGAAGCAAAGATCACCGTCGTGGGCGTCCCGGACAAGATCGGCGAGGCGGCGACGATCTTCCGCACGCTGGCCGAGGCCGAGATCAACCTCGACATGGTCGTCCAGAACGTGTCCGCGGCCTCCACCGGCCGCACCGACATCTCCTTCACGCTGCCGGCCACCGACGGGCAGACCGCGCTGACGGCGCTCAACAAGGTCAAGGCGGGCATCGGCTTCGAGTCGCTCCGCTACGACGACCGAATCGGCAAGATCTCCCTGGTCGGCGCGGGCATGCGCTCGCACCCCGGCGTCACCGCCAAGTTCTTCGGCGCGATCGCCGACGCCGGCGTGAACATCGAGATGATCTCCACCTCGGAGATCCGGATCTCGGTCATCGTCAACCAGGACGACATCGACACCGCCGTGAACGCGGCGCACCACGCGTTCGACCTCGACACAGACCAGGTCGAAGCCGTGATCTACGGAGGTACCGGACGATGAGCCGCAAGCCCACTCTCGCCGTCGTCGGGGCCACCGGCGCCGTCGGCACCGTGATGCTCGACATCCTGTCGACCCGCCAGGACGTGTACGGCGAGATCCGGCTGGTCGCCTCCGCCCGTTCGGCCGGTAGGAAGCTGACCGTCCGCGGCCAGGAGGTCGAGGTCCTGGCGCTGTCGCCGGAGGTCTTCGACGGTGTCGACATCGCCATGTTCGACGTGCCCGACGCGGTCTCCGCCGAATGGGCCCCGATCGCGGCCGCCCGAGGCGCGGTCTGCGTCGACAACTCCGGCGCGTTCCGGATGGACCCCGACGTGCCGCTGGTGGTGCCGGAGGTCAACCCCGGGGCCGCGCTCGACCGGCCGCGCGGGATCATCTCCAACCCCAACTGCACGACCCTCTCGATGATCGTCGCGATGGGCGCGCTGCACCGCCGGTACGGCCTGGTCGAACTGGTCGTCGCCTCCTACCAGGCCGCCTCCGGCGCGGGCCAGGAGGGCATCGACGCCCTGTACGAGCAGATCGAGAAGGTCGCGGGCAACCGCGAACTCGGCCAGCGCGCCGGGGACCTGCGCGCCGCGGTGGGCTCCGGCGGCCCGTTCCCCGCGCCGCTCGTGCTGAACGTCGTCCCGTTCGCCGGCTCGCCCAAGGCCGACGGCTGGTCGTCGGAGGAGCTCAAGGTCCGCAACGAGTCCCGCAAGATCCTCGGCCTGCCGTCGCTTCGGGTGAGCGCGACCTGCGTGCGGGTCCCGGTCGTCACCACCCACTCGCTGGCCGTGCACGCGGTCTTCGAGCGGGAGGTCGACCAGAAGGAGGCCCAGGCCGTCCTCGCGGGCGCCCCCGGCGTCGTCCTCGTCGACAACCCCGAGGCTTACGAGTTCCCGACCCCGAACGACGTCGTCGGCACCGACCCCACCTGGGTCGGCCGGGTCCGCCGCTCGCTCGACGACCCGAACGCCCTCGACCTGTTCCTGTGCGGCGACAACCTCCGCAAGGGCGCCGCCCTCAACACCGCCCAGATCGCCGAACTGGTCGCGGCCGAGCTCACCCAGTAGATCCGGCACACGGCCGGGAACCCCCACCTGGGTGCCGGGCCTCGCGGTTCCAGCACGAACGTGAACCGCTCATCGGCCGAGGAAGAACGCGGTGACCGTACGCCCTCCGGGGCCGCCTTCCCAGCCCCACCACGAGGTGAGGGCCGTGACGAGGGGCAGGCCGCGGCCGCCTTCGCTGAGCGCGTCAAGGTCGTCGACATCGGCGGGGTCGTGCCGGAAGGACGGGTCGGAAGGGCCGCCGTCGTCGATGATCGCGACGCTGGCGCAGGTCCCGGGCCAGCGCCGCACCTCCGCGGTGAGCCGCCCGCCCGGCAGCCCCGAGCCGGAGTGGACGAGGGCGTTGTTGGTGAGCTCGCCGGTCACCTCGATGATCTCGTCGCAGTTCGCGAGGTCGGCGAGGAGGAAGCCGGCGAAGCGCCGGACCTGGGCGGCCTGGTCGGGCCGCCCGGGAAAGGTACGGCGCCAGACGAGCACCTCGCGCATTCCGGCCGTCACGGCGCGCGGGTCGGTGTCGGTGAGGGGCATGAGTGATCCTTCCGATCGGGGTTCTGTGTGGTTCACGAGACCAGCGCTGTGACGATGGTCCGGGCGGC
>JBDSTJ010000009.1:0-7370 GCA_039928335.1 Streptosporangiaceae bacterium
ACCGACAGCAGCGCCCTCACAGGACGGGCTGACACCCCCACGTCCACTTCCGGCATGTGGGCCAGCTCGTTCCCCAAGGACGCCGACGAGGCGACCGACCCGAAGGCCGGCGGCCGATGACCACGTACTCGCTGCCGCCGCTCAAGGCATCGTGGATGACGCAGCCGTGTCCCTCCTGGTGCATCACCGAACACCACTCGCTCGACGCTCCCGGATCCCGGATCTGCGAGAGCAAGCCCGCGAAGACCCTCCTCGAACTGTCCGAGCCGTACGAGTGCTTCGGAAAGACCTACCTCGACGAGCTTCACGCGAGCATCGAGGCCCCGACCGGCGCGTCCCTCCCGCACATCGCCGTGTTCCCGTGCGACGGGAACGGCACGACGTTCACCCTCGTCGAGGCCGAGCAGCACGCCCGGCACCTGCTCGCCCTGGTCGCCGAGGCCCGTTCCTCCATCACCCAGGGAGTCACCCCGTGACCGTGAACCGTCTCCTGCTCCGCGCGGCGCTGGACCGCGCGGAGCGTGGCCCCTACGACCCGACCGGGTGCCGCACCGAGCTGGGCCACTGCCTGCCCGCCCTGGTCGCCGAACTGTCCGGCGGTCAGTGGGCCGCCAACGACGTCGACGCCGAGCTCGGGCAGTGGCTGCTCGCCGACCCGGCCGACCCGGCCGAGCACGTCCTGCGCCTCGTCGACCCGCACGACCGGGCCCGCCGGCTGCTGGACCTGCCCGACGACATCGACCTCGACGACGCCCTCGACCTCGGCGCGGTCCGCCGCCGGCTGCTGGGGAGGAACCCGTGAACGACATGACCCCCGAGGCCGTCGAGCCCGTGGCCCTCGCCGGGCTGTTCGATGCGTTCGACGCGGACGACGCTTGGCGGATGACCCGCCGGTCCTACGTCCTGCTCGGCGAGCTGATGAAGCGGACCGACCTGCCGCCGCTCGAATGGTCGATCAGCAAGTTGTCGGTGCAGGGCAAGCCCGACCACATCGAGAGCAACACAACGAAGCGTCTCGCGGTCGAGGCGTGGGCTCACACCATGGGCTTCCCCGTCCGTGAGTCGCAGTGCCAGGGATACACGCGGCTGTTCGCCGGCGGTAAGCGCCCCGTGGGCTCACGCGAGGTCGGGCTCAGCTTCTGCGCCGACCTCTACGACGAGCCCGCTGATCAGGTCGGGGGCGCGTGATGGCCGCCGTGTTGTTCAGCTCGCTGTTCACCCTCGCGGGCCTGTTCACGCTCTGGCCGGCCGTGGTCGTCGAGGTCCTGCGTGACCACACCGTCCTGATCCTCGTCGCCCTGGTCCTGGTGGGGGTCGCCGCCGAGGCGGTCCTGACGGTCATCAGGGCCACCGAGAACGCCCGGCACGACCCCACCACCCAGACAGACGGGAGCGCACTGTGAGCCGCGCTGAGAAGACCATGCCGTCGACCACGGCCACGACCCCGGAGGAGCTGCAGGCCGAGCTCGGCCTGCAGCGGGACCTGGCCGCCGCGCACCGTGGTGACGAGCTCGCCCGGGTCGTCGCCGACGCCGAACACCAGCGGAACCGTGCCGACGTCGCCGAGGCCACCCGCCGCGCCGAACTCGACCGTGCCGAGCGGGAAGCGTCCGCGTCCGCAGCCGCCGGCCTGGCACGCCTGTACCGGGAAGCGCGCGACGCAGGCGAACGCACCCGGGTCGCCGCGCACATGGCCCGCTCGGGCGAGGCACGGGCGTTGCGGCTCGAGCGGTTGCGGGTCATGAACCTGCGGGTCCTGGTCCCGGTGCTGCTCGGGTTCGCGCTGTGGTCCACGACCGGTGTGCAGGCCGGTGCCGCCACTCTCATGCGCGTCACCGACACCGACCCGACGTGGTGGGCGCTGTGGATCCTCGAGCCCGTGCTGATCGGCGCGGTCGTGTGGGTCATCATCGCCCGCGCCCGCCTGGCCTCCTCGGGCGGAACCCTGACCCGCACACGCCGGGACGGGGGTCAGGTCAGCCAGGCCGTGCGGATCGCCGCTGGCTGCCTGTCCACATCGGTGGTCCTGAACGTGATCGCCGCCGCGGACGTGCCCGCCCCGCAGTCGTTCGCCGCGGTCCTGGCCGTGGCCGGGTCGGTGCTCGCCCACGTGATCGGCCCGGTCGGTGCGGCGGCGACCGCGCACCTGATCGGGGTGATCGACACGTCGATCTCGGACGCGGACCCGTGGACGGACGGGCGCGGCCAGCCGGTCCCGCTGCTCGCCGACCTGCCCATCAAGTTCAGGCTGGCCGACACCCCGGCCACCCCGGCCGAGGTGGCCGAACCGGCAGCCGGCGAGGGCTCTGAACCCGCTCCCGCCGAGGCTGTCGACGGCGACGGTTCCGGCCAGTGCCTGACGCTGGCCGAGATGAGCGACCACCTGGCCGGGCTACTGGCCGAGGTGGCCGACCTCGGCGAACTCGCGGACGCCATCGACCCGCCGGAGACCGAGGAGTCCGGCCACTTTTCCGGCCACCCCGAAGAGGGTGTGGCCGCAGGTGAGAGCGGCACGGACCCGATGGTGTTGGCCATCTGGTTGGCCAGTCTCGAAGGCCAGTCGATCCGGAAGATCGCCGGCCGGATCCCGCTTCACCGCGACAAGGTCAGCGCGATCTTGAAGGGTCCGCGGCCGCCCGAACTCGACCGGGCCCCGGCCACCCAGGACACCCCGCCCGGCCAGTAACCGGCCACCCCATCGCACTGGCCGACCACGCCCCCACGGAAGACGCAGAAGGATCATGGGAATCGACGCACGCGACATCCGCGAACGCCGCCTCGAGGACGCCCCGGCCAGTGGCCCGGCCACCGAACAGGCCGCCTTCGAAGGCACGGACGACGGCGCCAGCGGCGTCCTCGAAGGCGTCGTCATCGGCAAGGACCTGCCCGCCGTCCTGCCACCCTGGGCGCAGAGCTGGTCGATCCTCACCTACGAGGCCGACGTGCGCGCCCGCCGCGCCTGGCACATGACCAAGTTCTTCGGGCTCCGCAGCCCTGTCTACCTGGGCCGCTACCTGCGGCGCGGCACCGTCGGGACCTGGCGCGGCGCGTGGGCGCTCGGCCGGTGGATCAACCACGGCGAAGCCGCGGACCTGCGGGCCAAGGCCATCCATGACCTCGACCACGACAACTACCGCGTCTACCACACCTACCAGCGGGAGCACCTGCGCGTGCGCGGCATCATCGCCGGCGTCACCGCGGCCGCCGCAGTCGGCGGGATCGCCGCCGAAGCCATACTCATGCCCGCCCTGGTGTGGATCGAACTGCCGCTGGCCTGGGCTATTGCCGCCTGGCACGGCGCCCCCTACGACGACCCCGACTTCTTCGACGAGCCCGAGGTGCCCGTCCGCCTAGACCTCAACGTCGAACACCTCAACGAGGCATGGCGTGCGGCCGGCCTGCTCAAGGGCAAGAACGACGACGACGACGCGCCCCGCCTGGTCATGGTCCAGCGGCCGATGCGCGACACCTACCGGTCCTGGGCGGCGGTCGTCGACCAGCCGCGCGGATCCGGGAAGACCGCCAAAGACGTCATATCCAAGCGGGACGTCATCGCCGCCGAGCTCGGGGTGGATGAGATCCAGCTCGACCTGAGGCGGGTCCGGTCGGTCAAGGGCGGCCATGCCGGCCGGATCTCGGTGTGGGTGTGCGACGAGGACCCCTACCTTCAGGACAAGCCGACCCTCTCCCCGCTGGCCGACCTGGACAGCTTCAGCTTCTGGGATCCGATCCCCTACGGTCGCGATGCCCGCGGCAACCGGGTCGAGCTCACGCTGATGTGGCAGTCGATGTTCTACGGCGGCCTGCCCCGCCGAGGTAAGACCACAGCTCAGCGCCTCGGGGTAGCCGCTGGAGTCCTCGACCCCGTCGTCCGGCACTGGATGGCCGACGGCAAGGGCGGCGCGGACTGGAAGCCCGTCCAGCGCATCGCCCACAGGTTCGTCCACGGCGCCGAACCGGAAGCGGTCGACGCCCTCGAAGACATGCTGGACGAGGTCATCTCCGAGATGGAAGCCGCGTTCAAGGTCATCAGCGGAGTGCCGCTGAACGTCGCACCCGACGGGAAGATCACCCCGAAGATCCTCGCCCGCTACGGGCTCACCATCAACCTGATCACCATTGACGAGCTGCAGGAATACCTGTCGGCGATCAGCGATCCCAAGCGCAAGGACCGGCTCATCGAGCGGCTCTGCCGGATCGCCCGGCGCGGGCCGGCGGCCGGATACATCAGCAACTTCGCCTCGCAGCGGCCCGACGCCACCAGCGTCCCCACTCGGCTCCGCGAAATCGTCACCTACCGGTACTGCACCCAGGTCATCGACCGCACGTCTTCGGACATGGTCCTCGGCGACGGCAAGGCCAAGCAGGGCGCCGACGCCTCGATCCTGTCCGAGGACCACATCGGCTGCGGTGTCCTGGTCACCGGGCCCGCGAACTTCCAGATCATCCTCACCGACTACATCAACCTGCCCACCTTCGCCGACATCTGCGAACGCGGACGGCAGCTGCGCGTCACCGCCGGAACCCTGTCCGGCGAGGCCGCCGACGAGGTGCTGTCGGGCGGGCGGGCCGACGTCATCCCCGAGGCCCTGGCAGACGCCCTCATGGTCATGCGGCACGCCGACCGGATGCACACCTCCCGCCTGCTGAACCTGCTCGTCAACCTGGCCGAGGACACCTACGGGAACTGGACGCCGGACCGCCTCGCCGAGGAGCTCGCGAACGCGGGCGTGGAGCGTTCGACGACCCAGGTGAAGATCGACGGCCAGAACCGGAACGGCTATCACAAGTCCGACCTGATGGCCGCCGCCGAGCAGTACGGCAGCCCGCGATGAGGCCCCGAAACCAGGCCTGGGGAGCCTCGGAGGGACGCTCTCCGGACCCCCTCTACCACCCTCTACCTCGCAGGTCAGAGGCCCCTACCGCACCCTCTACCGGTGTAGAGGGCTCCGTCTACAGGGGCCCTTTGAGGTAGACCCCCGGAACCGGACAACCAACCGCCACGAAAGGAAGACCATGCCTCCGAAGCAGCCGCCGCCGAAGCGTCGCAGGACTGCGCCGAAGCCCCCGCCGAACCAGCGCAAGGCCGGCCCGAAGCCGCCGCCGAAGAAGACCACGAGGGTCCGCGACTACACCCGCACCGACGGGACGAAGGTCCGTTCGCACAACCGGTCGCTGGCGTGGCAGCAGGCCCGCGCGGCGTGGGTCGGCGTCGGGATCACCGGGATCACCACGACCGGCCTGATCGCCGAGTTCGGCCTGAACCTGGTGAGCACGATCTTCCTCGTTCTCACCGCGCTCGTCACATGGGTCGCGGTGTGGGCCAGCCAGAAGGCCAACGGGAACAAGGCGAAGATGCGGGCCGCGGCGAAGGCCCGGAAGCGGCCGACGACGAGGCGCCGCTGACCGGGCGGCCATCGCCGAAAGCACCCTTCGGCATGGCGTCGCACCATAGCTTCAGCGTAAAACCCCCCGAATCGAGAGGTACGCAATGATTCCCGCCACGCAGCACTACGCCCGCTTCGGCACCGCCGATGGGCGAACCGTTGAGCAGCTTGTCGTCGCCTGGAACGACGAAGGACACGGGCTCGTCCTTGACCGCATCGAGCTGCGCCGCGCCATGGATCTGGATGGGTTCCTCGGCTTCATCGCTGCGGACGTGGAACCCGTCATCGCCGTTGCACCCGGCGGCGGCTGGCTCATCGAGTTCGACCGGCCCGACGGCGCTGGGTTGGATGTTCAGCCCGTCATCGGCTGGGCCGTCCGGGCGGACGGCGTCGGCCACGCGCTCGGATCCAGAGACGAGTGGGGCAACTGCGAGTGCGCCGCGGTGCTCAAGGGCTACCGGCGGGTCTACCACCCCGACCACGACATGGCGGAACGCCCGTGATCTTCACCGACGGCCGGGAGTCGACTGCGGCCGGCTCCCGGATCCTGGCCGCACAGAATGTGAGTTCTAGGCGGTTGACCATTCTCCGAGGCGTCGGCGAAAGCCCCGCCCACGAACTGGCAGCGACTGCAGCAACGTCGCTTCTCGAATTCATCCCCGACCGCGCCGTGACCGCCGACCCCTACCAGACCTACCTCGACACCCTCGACGCGACCACCTCCCGGCCAACGATCCGCGGCTGCCTCGACCGCATCGCCCGGATCGTCATCGAGCAGGAGACCGGCCAGCCCGCGGCCAGCGCGACCGGCGCCTGCCGAACCTGGGAACGGATCCGCCACGAACACGCCTCCCACATCCGCGCCCTCCTCGTCGCCCAGCAGACCGACGGAGAGTCGTGGTCGCCCAGCAACGTGAACAAGCACCTGACCGCGCTCCGCCAGGTCCTCAAAGCCGCCTGGCGGCTGCAGCTCATGAGCACCGACGACTACCACCGCGCCGCCGACATCCCCAACCTCAAAGGCAGCCGCCTCCCCGCCGGCCGGAGCATCCGCCGCGACGAGCTCGCCGCCATGCTCCAGGTCTGCGAGGACCAGGGCGGCCCGGCCGGGATCCGCGACGCCGCGCTCATCTCCGTCCTCTACTCCACCGGGATGCGCCGGGCCGAAGCCGCCAGCGCGCGCCTCGACCGGTACGACCCCGGCGAGCGAGCACTGCGCATCCTCGGCAAGGGCGACAAGGAGCGCCTGGTCTACGTCATCACCGACGCCGTCCCGCCGCTCAACCGGTGGCTGGCCCTGCTCAACACCAGCGCCGGCCCCATGTTCCGGACGGTCGACAAGCACGGCCACATCGGCCGTGGGCACCTCGCGCCCCGCACCATCGGAGACATCGTCGACCGGGTCCGAGTGGCCGCCGGGCTCCCGCCGCTGGACACCCACGATTTCCGGCGGACCGTGGCAGGCGACCTCCTCGATCAGGGTGTGGACCTCGCCACCGTCCAAACGCTCCTCGGACACAGCTCCCCCACGACCACTGCGGCCTATGACCGACGCCCGGGACGTGTCGCTCGAGAATCTGCGGACCGGCTCAGCTTGCCGGCCACCCGGCGCACGGAAGGCCAGGGCGCCGCTCATCACGAGTAGGCGGGCAGTCTGCTTGCGGGCCGATAACGGTTCGTGTCAACCCCGGTACTTGGTGCTGTGGGTCTGCGGTGATGGGCCGAGAGAATCCGATCCCCCCTACCCATGGAGCAACCATGAACCTGCGTATCACCCTCGCCTTGGCCGCTGTCCTGTTGACGGGATGCGGGGCTTCCGGCACGCCGACCCCGGCGTCGACGGTGACGGTCACGTCGGAGCCGAGTTCCCCGGCGGGTGCGGGCCAGGCCGCCAAGACGTCGCCCAAGGTGGTGAAGAAGGTCAGGGTTCCGAACGTGGTCGGGAGGAACCACCAGGCCGCGCAGGACTTCCTGCAGTCCAAG
>JBDSTJ010000010.1:0-7945 GCA_039928335.1 Streptosporangiaceae bacterium
GGCGGCGAACTCCCGATCGCCGAGCAGCTCGGTGAGGAACGGCAGATTGGACCTGGGGCCCTCGATGTGGAAGGCCGCAGCGGCCTCCCCGGCCCGGGTGAGCGCGGCCGGGCGGTCCACGCCGAAGACACAGAGTTTGGCCATGAGCGGGTCGTAGAACGAGGTGACCGTGTTGCCCTCGGCGTACCCGGCGTCGACCCGGATGTCCTCCCCTTCGGGCTCGATCCAGATCTTGATCTGGCCGGGGCCCGGCAGGAAGCTCTCGGCGTCCTCGGCGTACACCCGGAACTCGATGGCGTGGCCGCCGATCTCGACGGCACGGAAGGACACCGGCTCGCCCGCGGCGATCAGCAGCTGCTGCTCGACCAGGTCGATCCGGGTGACCAGCTCGGTGACGGTGTGCTCCGCCTGCAGGCTGGTGTTCATCTCCAGGAAGACGAAGTCCTGCCGGACCGGGTCGACCAGGCACTCCACGGTGCCGGCGCCCCGGTAGGCGACGGCCTCGCCGGCCCGTACGGCCGCGGCGAGCATCCGTGCCCGCAGATCCGGGGAAACGCCCGGCGACGGGGTCTCCTCGACGACCTTCTGGTACCGGCGCTGCACGGAGCAGTCGCGCTCGCCCAGGGCGAGCACGGTGCCGTCGGCCAGGCCGAGGATCTGGATCTCGACGTGGCGGGCCCCTTCGAGGTATCGCTCAAGCAGGAGGTCGGGGCTCCCGAAGAGCCGTTCCGCGTCGGCCCGCGCGTTGTCGAAGCCCCTGACCAGTGCCGTCTCGTCGAATGCGACGCCGATGCCGATGCCGCCCCCGCCGGCTGCGGCCTTGACCATCAGCGGGTAGCCGAGCCCGGCCGCCGCGACGACGGCGTCCCCGACGGTGGCGACCGGTGCGCGGGTGCCTGCGGCGACGGGCACTCCGGCCGCCTCCATCAGGTTCCGCGCTCTGATCTTGTCCCCCATGGCGTCGATCGTGGCCGGGTCCGGGCCGATCCAGACCAGGCCCGCCTCGATCACCCGGCGGGCGAAACCGGCGTTCTCGGCGAGGAAGCCGTAGCCCGGGTGGATCGCCTGGGCGTTGGACCGCAGCGCGGCCTCCAGGATCGCGTCCTGATGGAGATAGCTTCTGGCGGGCGCGGCCCCGCCGAGGGCGACCGCGTCGTCGGCCTCGGCCACGAACGGCAGATCGGCGTCCGCGTCGGAGTACACGGCGATGGCCTTGAGGCCCATGGCGCGCACGGTGCGGATCACCCGGCTCGCGATCTCGCCGCGGTTGGCCACAAGTACCGACTCGAACAAACCTCTGCACTCCTTTGCGATCATCTGACTCGCCGAGCCTATAGAAATGATCTGTCGGGCATCACCCGCCGAGCTTGACCGCGCTCGCGAGCAGGTGGATACCCGGCGAATCGTCATCGTTGCGGGAATTGTGCGGAGTCGACAACTCCGTCCGCACCAGCCGGGCCAGCGCCTTGGGGTCGGCGGTCAGCACATGCTCGGCCGTGGAGGGCGACACGATCGTCCGGGGCCTGATCCACTCGACCTCCAGCCCCGCCTGCCCGAGCAGCTCCCGGACCTGGTCGGACCAGAAGCACCGAGTGATCGTCCCGTCCGGCCACGGCACCAGCACCACTTCGGCCTTGGGCACGTCCGACAGGTGCGGCCACAGGTTCTGCTCGGCCAGGACAGCCATCCCCAGCATCAGCGAGTCGACACTCAGCAGCAGCCGGCCGCCCGGCCGCAGCACCCGGGCGATCTCGGCGACCGTGGCCTCGGTCGCCAGGCAGCGCGAGAGCATCCGGTCCTCGGCGATCACGGCGTCGACGCAGGAGTCGGCCAGGAAGTCCAGTGCGGCCGGATCCCCGACCACCCGGGAGACGAAGGCGCTGCTCAGGCCGCCCGGCGGCACCACCTCCAGGACCCGGTGGCCCGCGCTGGCGGCCTGGAGGCCGGCCCGGGAGGCCGCGCCGGACAGATCGAGGACGCGGGAGCTGCGCCGGGGTAGCCAGCGGCTCAGCTGAGCCGAGGCGACCGCGCGGTAGAAGGTCCAGTAGACCGCCAGGGAGTCGTCGTCTTCGGGATCCTGGCGGAGGGAGGCGACTCGATACTTCGAGGGCCTGCCCGGCAGCGGCAGCAAGAGGGGGCTCCTGTCTCCATGTGTAGGACATCTTTCCCCGGACTTGTGCCCGCGTCACCCTCCGTGAAGGTCGGAGGATCTATCCTGCCCTGCCGCAGGGGGAACAACCCGTCTCCTGACGCTGTTCTTTCCAGGCATAGGGAGATTGCCCGATGGACAGGGGGCGCGATGGCGACGTTGGCAGAGCAGCAGCATCCGGCGGCCCCGGGGGTCGGTCACGTGATCGCTCAGCGCGGCCCTATATCGTCATACCTGGAAGAGCATGGGAATCTCTATCAGGGGGTGGGTCCAGTACCGGGCACCGCGGAGACTGTGGAGCAGCGCAGCGATCGTTTTCAGCGCGACGTGCTTCCGTTCCTCGACCAGTTGTACTCAGCCGCGTTGCGGATGACCCGCAACCCCGCCGACGCCGAGGATCTCGTCCAGGAGACCTTCGCCAAAGCCTTCGCGTCCTTCCACCAGTTCAGGGAGGGCACGAACCTCAAGGCGTGGCTCTACCGGATCCTCACCAACACCTTCATCAACTCCTACCGCAAGAAGCAGCGGGAGCCCAAGCAGTCGGGCGCGGAGGAGGTCGAGGACTGGCAGCTGGCCCGTGCCGAGTCGCACACCTCGGCCGGGCTCAAGTCCGCCGAGGCCGAGGCACTCGAGCACCTGCCCGACTCGGACGTCAAGACCGCCCTGCAGGACCTCCCCGAGGAGTTCCGCATCGCGGTCTACCTGGCTGATGTCGAAGGTTTCGCCTACAAGGAGATCGCCGACATCATGGGCACCCCGATCGGTACCGTGATGTCGAGACTGCATCGGGGACGCAGACAGCTGCGCACGATGCTCGAGGATTACGCTCGCGAACGCGGACTTTCGCGGGAGGGTTCGAAATGAGCTGCGGCAACCACCACGAGACGTCCTGCGAAGAGGTTCTCGCCCGCGTCTACACCTACATCGACGGAGAGCTCGAGCAGTCGGGCTGTTCGGAGGTGAAGCAGCACCTGGAGGAGTGCGGGCCGTGCCTGCGCGAGTACGGACTCGAAGAGGTCGTCAAGAAGCTGGTCAACAAGTCCTGCGGGTGCGACCCGGTGCCCGACGACCTCAAGGCCAAGGTGCTGTGGCGGCTCCAGGAGGCCATCAACCAGCGCGAACAGGCGTAGCCTTCCCAGGGTGCGCACTCTCGTCACCGGCGCGGCCGGGTTCATCGGGTCCCATCTCGTCGATCGACTGCTCGCCGAGGGCCACGAGGTCGCGGCCGTGGACAACCTGGCCACCGGCAGCCTGGCCAACCTCCCGGCCGACCTGGAGCTGCGCGTCGTCGACGTGACGACGCCGGTCTTCACGGAGTTGGTCCGGGAGTTCCGGCCCGAGGTGATCTGCCATCTCGCGGCGCAGGTCAGCGTCCGGGTGAGCGTGGCCGATCCGCTCGAGGACGCCCGGGTCAACGTGCTGGGCACCGTGAACATGCTGGAGGCGGCCCGGCTCGCGGGCACCCGCAAGACGATCTTCACGTCGAGTTGCGCGGTCTACGGCATCCCGGACGTGCTCCCGGTCCCCGCCGGGGCGGCGCTCCGGCCGACCTCACCGTACGCGGTGTCCAAGGCCACCGGCGAGGCCTATCTGCAGGCCTACCTGGCCCTGCACGGTCTCGACTACACGATCCTGACCCTCGCGAACGTCTACGGCCCGCGGCAGACGCCCGAAGGCGAGGCGGGCGTCGTCTCGATCTTCAGTGACGCGCTGACCGGCGGGAAGCCGACCGTGGTGTTCGGAGACGGCGAGCACACCCGCGACTACGTCTTCGTGGCCGACGTCGTGGACGCCTATGTCCGGGCCCTGACCGAGGGCGGCGGCCATCGCGTCAACGTGGGCACGGGTGTGCAGACCACCGACCGGGAACTCCACACGCTGGTCGCCGGAGCCGCCGCCGCCCCGGACGACCCCGGCTTCGCCCCGGCCCGGCTGGGCGACCTGCCCGCGATGTGCCTCGATCCCGCATCCGCCCGTACCGCCCTGGGCTGGGAGCCCGCGGTCCGGCTGGCCGACGGGCTCGCCACGACGATCGACTGGACCCGGTCCAGACAGAATTCCCTCCTGCACCCAAGGTGACGATTCATTCACGCTTTGCTCTCGATTTCCCGTGTTCCTGTGTGGCGCATGCCTACGGGGTTAGTCTTGTGCTGACCAATCAGTGGCGGGGAGCAAGGTGCGGGTCCGTGGCAACCTGTTTTCTTTCAGGAATTGCATGGATCTATGGGGGAGGCGAACAACCATGCTCAAATACATGCTGGCAGTCAGCCTGATCAGTTTGGTCAGTGCGATTTCCACGGTAGTGCTGCTGACCGAGCCCGTGGGCGTGTCCTGGGTCTAGGGAACTGTCCCGAAAACCCCGGCACCGGCCCCATGTCACCTCTTGGAGGCGGCAGTGCGAGGTCTACCCCTGGCTGCCTGGGCCTACGTCGGAGGGGTGGTCGCCTTGGCGGCCACCCTTCTCTCGATCTCGTCCTACGATCAGGTCGACTGGCAGATCCTGGTCGTCCTGGCGGCCTTGTTCCTCATCTGTGATTCGGCCCCCGCCCTGCTCAGCATCGAGCGCGCCCGGGTCTCGATGGCGTTCTCGGCGAGCCTGGCGTCCGTCGTGCTGCTCGGCCCGGCCGGCGCGGCCCTGGTCGGCGCGTGCGCGCTCGGCACCTGGCAGCTCGTCCCACCGGTCAAACGACTCTACAACGGCGCCCAGTTCGTGCTGTGCGGCTGGGTCGCCGGCACGATCTTCGCGGTGCTCACCCCCGATCAGGTCCCGGTCGAGGAGCAGATCGCGCCGTTCGCCTTCGCCCTCGTCGCCTATGTCGTCACCAACCTGCTGCTGGTCACCGGGATCCTGCTGCTCAGCAGGCAGGCCACCGTCCGTGAGCTGCTCGGCGAGATGCAGCAGCTCGCGCCCGGCCTGCTCGGGTACGGGTCGTTCGGCCTGCTGATCGCCGGGACCTGGCAGGCCGTCGGCCCGGTCGCCCCGGTCCTGGTGCTGCTCCCCCTGTTCATCGCCCGGTGGGCGTTCGCGCAGACGGCGGCCCAGCAGCGCGCGCACGAGGCCACCCTGGCGACCCTGTGCCAGGCGGTCGAGACCAAGGACTACTACACCCGCGGCCACTCCGAGCGGGTCTCACGCGGCTCTGTCATGATCGCCACGGAGATCGGGATGCGCCCCGACCGGATCGAGGCGATCAGGTTCGCCGGAATGCTCCACGACGTCGGCAAGCTGGGCGTGCCCACCAAGGTGCTGCAGAAAGAGGGCACGTTGTCCGAGGAGGAGTTCGCCGCCATCCAACTGCACCCGATGCGCGGACTCGAGATCATCCGGGAGATCGGCTTCCTCGACGAGGCCCTCGCCGGGATCATGCACCATCACGAGAAGCTCAACGGGCGCGGCTATCCGATGGGTCTGGCAGGCGAGGAGATCCCCGAGTTCGCCCGGGTCATCTCAGTCGCCGACGCCTTCGACGCGATGACGTCCACCCGGTCCTACCGGCCGGCCGGAACGCGGGCGGAGGGGATCGCGGAGCTGCGCCGCTGCTCGGGCACCGACTTCGATCCCGCCGTGGTCGCGGCCTTCCTCCGCGCCCTGCAGACCCAGGGCTGGGAGCCGCCCCGAGCGGTGGTGCTGCCCGAGGGCGAGCCGGTCGAGACGACCCGGCAGGACCACGACGATCCGAGCAGGCCGCTCAAGGTGGCCGGGGAGAACAGCGCGTGGTGAGTCATTCGCGAGATCGTCCCGCCTGGCAGTCCCTCGATTCTGGCCAGCTCGCCGTCCTCGGCACGGCCGTGGTCATCGTCCTGTGCTCGGCCGCGGAGCTGGCGGCGCACGGCGGACTGGACGCCGCCCGCCCCGCCGTCATCTTCGGCGTGCTCATCGCGCTGGGCGAGCTGTTCAAGATGAACATGCCGGGCAACCGGGAGGTCGCCCCGATCAGCACGGCGGGCGCGCTCGGCTACGCGCTGCTCCTGGGCGTCGGGCCGGCTCAGGTCGTGCACTCGCCGTTGCAGGTCGCGGCGGTCACGGCCGGCGGGATGTTCGCCGGTTCGCTCCCGCACGTCGCGGTCGGCCGTTCGCCGCGGCTGGACGCGATGGCCCGCCGTCTGGTCGCGGCCACGATCGTGGCGTTCCTGTTCCGGCCGCTGTCGGGACACCTGTTCCCGGCCGACCTGCGGGAGCCCGACTGGTACGGCGCGTTGGCCCTGATGGCGGCGGTCGTCATGGTCGCGGGGTGCGTCGACATGACGATCGCCGCGGTGATCCGGGCCGAGACCGTCCGGGCCAGGTTCGGCATCGCCTTCGTCGACGAGGTCAAGGCCGGCTACCTGCTGTGGGCGGCGACTGCCGCGACCGGCATGCTCATCGCCGTCGCGACGTCGGTGATGGGACTGGCCGCGCTGCTGCTGTTCACCGCGCCGATCCTCACGACCCAGTTCGCCTTCCGGCGGTACGCGGCGGTGCGCATGACCTACCTGCAGACCGTACGGGCCCTGTCCCGGGTCACCGAGGTCGGCGGCTATGTCGAGACCGGGCACTCCCATCGGGTCAGCCGGCTGTCGGTCGCGACCGGCCGGGAGCTGGGCATGGCCGAGGAGGAACTGCTGGAACTGGAGTACGCGGCGTTGATGCACGACATCGGTCAGCTGTCCCTCGGGGATCCGATTCCGGGCGGCGCGACCGTGCTGGCCTCCCCGGCCGAGCAGCGCCGGATCGCCGAACTGGGCGCCGGAGTGATCGAGCAGACCGGGGTACTCGACCGGGTCGCCCGGATCGTGCGGCGTCAGTCGCACCCCTACCGGTGCGAGAGCGAGACAGCGCCCCCGCTGGCCAGCCGGATCATCAAGGCCGCCAACGCCTACGACGACCTGGTCGGCGACTCCACCGACCGTGACCGCGCGGCGGCGGTCCTGGAAAGGCTCAGGCTCGACTCGGTCTCGGAGTACGACCCCGCGGTCGTCGAGGCCCTCGGCCGCGTCCTGGACCGAAGAACCCTCCGTTTCTAGCCGGCCGGAGCCGGCGGGGCGGCCCCGGTCGGAGTGGATTCCTTGTCTGGGATGTCCACATTTGCCAGCGGTCTTATGAGGTCAGGGCCGCTGTTCTTCACGTTTCCCACCGCTTTGGACACCGGGAAGGCCTCCAGCCCCCCGGCCATCGCGGGGATCAGCAGCTCGCTCGGATCGGCCACTGCGGGGTCCAGCCAGGCGTCCCGGTCGGTGACGACCATCGGCATCCGGTCGTGCAGGTGGCCGAGTTCGTCGGCGGCCTCGGTGGTGAGGACGGTGCACGTCCAGATCCACTCGCCGTCGGGGGACTTCCACAGTTCGTAGAGGCCGGCCATCGGCAGGATGCCGTGGTCCCTGGGCGTGATGAAGAACGGCTGCTTGGCGGCCTTCTGGCCCTTCACCGGCGCCTCGGTGTACCACTCGTAGTAGCCGTCGGCGGGCAGCAGGCAGCGGCGCTGCGCCCAGGCCCTGCGGAACGACGGCTTCTCGTGGGCGGTCTCCACCCGGGCATTGATCATGCGGTTGCCGACGGACAGGTCCTTGGCCCAGGACGGCACCAGGCCCCACCGGAGCATGCGCAGCCGCCGGAGCGCCTGCTCGGGGGCGTCCTTGGCGGGCCGCTGGAGCACCGCGGGGACGAGCTTGGTCGGCGCGACGTTGTAGTCCGGTTCGAGCAGATCCTCGCCGTCCTCGGTCAGTGTCTCGTCGACCTCGATCCGGAACTCGTCGAGGAGTTCCCGCCTTGCTCTGGCTGTCGCGTATCGCCCGCACATGTCCCCAGGGTAATGACCT
>JBDSTJ010000011.1:0-5982 GCA_039928335.1 Streptosporangiaceae bacterium
CCAGGCCCTTGTCGGTCAGGCGGTAGGTGCGGTCCTCGGCCCGCAGCACGCCCAGCTCGGTGAACCGCCGCAGCCGCTCCGACAGCACGCTCGGGGGGATCCGCAGCTCACGCTCGAACTCGCCGAACCGGCTCAGCCCCAGGAACGAGGCCGCGAGCAGGGCGCTGCCCCACCGGTCGCCGAGCAGCTCCAGCGTCTCGGGAAAGAACGACAGCGGATCCCGCGGGTCGGGGCCCTTGCCGCGGTGCCGGTGCCGCCGGGGCGGGCTCGCCTCGTCGTAGGTGCCGTGCCGCTGTTCCACCGCGGTCTCGTGCGGCGTCACCGCCAGCCCGCAGTGCCCGCACGCCAGCACCGGCTCGGCCGTCCGGCCGCACCGCTCGTGCCGCAGGTCCGGCAGCCCGGTGTGCGAGGTGACCCAGCGGTTCTCCCAGTTCCAGATGGCCACCAGAATCCGCCAGGTGGCCAGCCCGCTCGCGGTCAGCCGGTACTCCTCCCGGCCGCGCACCCCCTCGCCCGCATAACGGACCTTGGTGAGCAGCCCCTGCGTGAGGAGGTCCCGCAGCCGGGAGGCGAGCACCGACTCGGAGACGTTGAGCGCGACCTGCCAGTCCTGGAACCGCCGCACCCCCAGGAACGCGCGCTGCAGGATCAGCAGGGTCCACTGGTCGCCGAGGACCAGCAGCGCCCTCCCGATCGAGCTCGGCTTTCCTGTCATCCCCCCATTGTCCCGCAGCCCTGCGAGCCCCGTGAGATCTGCGGTGCTGGGGAACGGGGTCCATACGGTGAACGGCTCTGGCTCACGTTCGGTGGTAGTGGAAAGTGATCCACCTACGAGGTGGTGGCCGACAAGGCCCGCGCCGCGGGTGACGTCCGTGAGCACAAGGACAGCTGACACACTGGCCGAGTGCGAATCACGGCCTTCTGGATCAAGATGAACAAACATTTCGGTGAGGCTTACGCGGCCAGCGTCGCCCAGGACCATGTGCTCGCGGAGCTGGGCAGCAGGACAGCCGGCCAGGCCCTCGCCGACGGCGTCGACGTGAAGACGGTGTGGCGCGCGGTCTGCGTCACCTTCGACGTGCCGGAGTCACTCAGATGACGGCGAAGGCCGTCACGAAGCCGATCATCACGTAGGTCACCGCCAGCATCCAGGTGGCCGGCTCCAGGTGCTCCTCCTGGCAGATGTCCTTGATCTTCAGGCCGATCAGCAGGTTGAACACGAGCATCGCGACGGTCTGGGCCACGATGCCGATCAGCCCGTACACACCCGTGGCGATCAGGCCCTCGAGCAGGTCCGCGTCCGAGGCGTAGATCGAGGCGGCCACGATGATGCCGACCGAGATCATGGCGGCCGAGGCCAGCAGCGAGGCGTTGGGGTTCTTCTCGTGCCGGATCACCGAGATCAGCCGGCCCGGCGTGGCGAGGTCCACCACATAGAACCCGATCACGAACAGGACGAGGCCGACCAGGGCGTAGGCGAGGATCGCCCCGGTGTTGTCGAGGAGCACGCTGCCGAAGGCGCTGTCGAGGGCGAGAGTCATCAGTACCTCACAATATGGGGGATGAACGAAGAGGTGTTGTCGGTGATCAGGCTGGTCGTCTCGCGGATGCCCAGCCCGGCCGACTCGTCGGCCACCACCCAGGCGCCGAGTACGGGATGTTCGCCGTCGAAGGAGGGCAACGGCACGAATTCCTGGTACATGTAGCCCTCCTCGCCGTACTCACCGTGGGTGGTCTGGCCGCCGGACGGCGTCACGATCTTCATGTTGTTGCCCTCGCGGCCGAGCAGCGGCTTCTGGATGTGGGAGGCCAGCTCGCGGGGCGAGTCCAGATAGGCCGGCAGCAGGTTGGGGTGGCCGGGGAACAGCTCCCACAGGACCACCAACAGGCCCTTGTTGGACAGCAGCATCTTCCACATCGGCTCGATCCAGGACGCCCCGGAGCCAGGGATCATCGGCCCGAACTCGTCGGTGGCCAGCCACTCCCACGGATAGAGCTTGCAGATCGTCCGCATCACCTCGTCGTCGAGGTCGACGAAGCGCGAGCCGTCCCAGCCGAAGTCCTCGACGGCCAGCCCGATGCCCTCGCGGCCGGCCTTCTCTGCGGTCTCCTGGATGTAGGCGATCGTCATCGCGTCCTCGCCGCTGTCGTCGGCGGCCGACCACCCGAAGTGGACCGGGCCAGGCGGCAGCGGCATCCCCCGCCAGCGGTCGATCAGCCGCTCGTCGATGGAGTTCCACTGGTCGTGCTCCGGAAAGAGATCCTCCTTCCAGAACCACTGGATGATCGAGGCCTCGACGAGCGTGGTCGGGGTGTCGGCGTTGTACTCCAGCAGCTTGGCCGGGCCGGTCCCGTCGTAACGCAGGTCGAACCGCCCGTACAGGTGCGGGTCGCGCCGCCGCCAGGACGCCTCGATGTGCGGACCGACCGAGGCGGGCAGCCCCAGCACGTCATAGCGTCCCGTCGACACCACGTGCTCGGCGGCGGCCAGGCACATCTGGTGGAGCTCCTCCACCGACTCCTCGAGCCGGAGGACCTCCTCCATCTCGAAGACGTAGTGCACGGTCTCGTCCCAGTAGGGGCGGGTGGCGTGCTCGGGGTGCGAGGTCTCGTGAAAGGCCAGGCCCTGCGACTCGATGATCTTCTGCCAGCCGTCGCGGGGCCTGGAGTGCGTCCGGTACACCTCAGCCGCCGCTGGAGTGGGACTTGCTGCCGAACCCGCCGCGCTGGATCGACTTGCCCTGGTAGGAGGTGATGCTGCCCTTCTTGGGTCGGAGCGTGGTGCCCTTGTAGATGCGGGTGCCGTTGCGGGTGCCGCCGTAGTACCAGAAGTACCGGCCGTACGAGCTGTCGTTGCAGCGGTTGTCATCGACGATCTGGTACTGGCCGCCGGTGAAGTCGTTGCGGTCGGCGCAGTAAGCGGTGGTGGATTTGTTGCTGCTGCAGGCCGCCAGGGTCATCGACAGGGTGCCGATCATGCCTACCTGGACGATCCGGGAACTCAACCGTCGCTGCGGCATCGTGGGTGTCCCTCCGTTGAAGCTGTGCGGAGGGCATACTACGACGGATCGGGCAGATGAAAGTAGAGGTCACCGACATCCGCAGTGGAAGGCAGGTCGCTGACCTGCCCGTCACCCACCTCCACGACCCGCCAGGCACCGTCCGCGCGCCGGGCCAGATCCGTCGTCACGAACCGGCAGCCGAGGGCGCGCACCGCCGGCCGTACATGATCCAGATCGGGTTCGGGGTCGTCGCGGGGCGTGTCGGGATGCGGCCCGATCAGCGCGGGCTCGCCGTCGATCCACCAGACCCGGCACTCGGCCCCGTCGTAGGACTCATACGCCCGGACCACCAGCCCGCCGGCCAGGAAGTCCTCCTGCAGTCCCACCATGGCCTCGACCCTGCGCCGCAGTGCCCTGGCGTTGGCGAGGTCGGGGACGTAACAGGCCTCGTGCCACTCGTGCTTGCGGGACTTCACATAGTCCTTGATGATCCCCGGGCCCGACGGGAGCTCGTGCACGAGTCGCTCGAGGGCGTCCTCGGACGGGATCTCGCGCGGGTGGAGCGGGAGCCAGGCACTGGCCGGGGTCAGCCCCAGGAAGGTGTCGTACCAGCCGGGCAGTTCGTGCGCCCGCTGGTAGCCGTCCGGCGGGGTCATCAGGGGTGTCCCCCGGGTGGCCAGGGCCTTGGCGAGCGCGTGGTACTCGGTCGAGGAGACCATCCAGCCCCGGTACCACAGCGGTCCCAGGCCCCGGGGCACCCGCCGGACCGCCCCGGCGGCGTCGCCCTGCTGGAGCAGGTCGTGGTCGAACAGGACAGAGGTGCCGCCAGTGGCCCGGACCGTGTCGGCCTCCCGGGCGAAGTGTTCGTCGACGCGCCGGGGATCCAGGGGATCGGCGCAGAAAAGAACGGTCAGGGTCATGGTCGTCTGCCCCCGGGTGATCGCCTGCTGCTGGCCCAAACGTACGTCGCCCCGGGGGTGGAGCGCAGCAGGATTCCGGGGTAACCCGGGAAGGAATCGGTGAGTCTGGCAATGATCGAATTTATGTTCGGTAGGGTGTGTCTCGCGCGGGGCTCTCAAAATGTCAGTGGGTCCTCGTAGCGTCAGTGCCAACATGACGAAGAAGACACCGACCCGACAGGGGCAGACGATGGCAGCGAACGACAACAAGGACAAGGCTCTCGAGAGCGCGCTGGCCCAGATCGAGCGGCAGTTCGGCAAGGGTTCGATCATGCGTCTCGGGGACGAGGTGCGGGTCCCCATGGAGGTCATCCCCACCGGTTCCATCGCGCTCGACATCGCGCTGGGCATCGGCGGGCTCCCGCGCGGCCGCGTCATCGAGATCTACGGCCCCGAGTCCTCCGGTAAGACCACCGTCGCCCTGCACGCCGTGGCCAACGCCCAGAAGCTGGGTGGCATCGCCGCCTTCATCGACGCCGAGCACGCGCTCGACCCCGAGTACGCCGAGAAGCTCGGGGTCAACACCGACGACCTGCTGGTCTCCCAGCCCGACACCGGTGAGCAGGCCCTCGAGATCGCCGACATGCTGATCAGGTCCGGTGCGGTCGACCTGATCGTCATCGACTCGGTGGCGGCCCTGGTGCCCCGCGCCGAGATCGAGGGCGACATGGGTGACAGCCACGTCGGCCTCCAGGCCCGGCTGATGTCCCAGGCCCTGCGCAAGATTTCCGGTGCGCTCAACCAGACCAAGACCACCGCGATCTTCATCAACCAGCTGCGCGAGAAGATCGGTGTGATGTTCGGCTGCATGTCCTACGGGACGATGGTGACCCTCGCGGACGGCGCACAGGAGAAGATCGGCAAGATCGTCAACCAGAAGCTGGACGTGGAGGTTCTCTCCTACGATCCGGTACTGGACAAGATCGTGCCGAAGAAGATCGTCAACTGGTTCCACAACGGCACGGCCGACCACTTCCTGCAGTTCACCGTGGCCAAGTCCGGTGGTAACGGGAAGGCGCAGTTCGCCGCCACCACGAACCACCTGGTGCGTACTCCCGGCGGCTACCGAGAGGCCGGTGAGCTACTGGCCGGAGACCGGGTCATGCTCATGGAGACGCACCTCCTCAGCAGCCAGCAATGGCAGATCATCCTCGGCTCTGTGATGGGGGACGGGAATCTGTCTCCGAACGGTCACGGGCGGACCGGCGTGCGCTTCGGAATGGGCCACGGGGCCGAGCAGGAGGCCTACCTCGACTGGAAGGTCTCGCTGCTCGGCAACATCAGGAGCTCCCGCAGCGTCAACGACGAGGGCGCGGTCTTCTCGGACTTCACCCCGTTGCCAGAGCTGGACGAACTCCAGCAGGTCGTCTACTTCGGCGGTGGCGAGAAGCACTTGACCGAGGAGTATCTCAAGGCCCTGACCCCGCTGGCGCTCGCGGTCTGGTACATGGACCAGGGCACCTTCACCCTCGACTCCAAGGGCCTTCAGGAGCGCACTGAGGGCGGTGGCGGCCACGTCGAGATCTGTGTCGAAGCGTTCAGCCAGGGATCGCGGGAGCGTCTGGTCGACTACCTGCGTGACACCCACGGCCTTGAGGTGAGACTCCGTAAAGCCGGGGACGTGAACGTCCTCACGTTCGACTCTGAGGCGTCCAGCAAGTTCCAGAAGCTGGTGGCGCCCTACATCCACGAGTCGATGCAGCACAAGCTGCTGCCGCGATTCCAGGGCCGGTTCGCGGTGGAGCCGGAGTTCGTCAGTGCGGAACCCCGTCTGGTGGCTTCGCGCATCATCGATGTTCATGTCAAGCCGAAGACCCGGTCGATGAGCAAGTTCGACATCGAGGTGGAGGGCTCGCACAACTACTTCGTCGACGGGGTCATGGTGCACAACAGCCCCGAGACCACGACCGGTGGCCGGGCGCTGAAGTTCTACTCCTCGGTCCGCCTCGACGTCCGCCGGATCGAGACCCTCAAGGACGGCACCGAGGCCGTCGGCAACCGGGTCCGGGTCAAGGTCGTCA
>JBDSTJ010000012.1:0-2519 GCA_039928335.1 Streptosporangiaceae bacterium
GGCGCGACGCTCTACGCCGCCGTCGAGGGCCGCGCGCCCTACGAGCGCCCCGACGCGATGGCGGCGCTGTCGGCCGCGCTGACCGAGCAGGTCCCGCCGCCGCGCAACGCCGGGCCGCTGACCCGGGTCCTCGAAGGGCTCCTGGTCCGCCAGCCGGCCCTGCGGATGACCGGCGAGCAGGCCGCACCACTGCTCAGGGACGTGTCGGCGTCGCAGCCCAACCCGGTTCCGGTCTCCCAGGCCACCCAGTTCGACGAGACGATCCTGGACCGGCGGCCGCCCAAGCCCGAGGCGGCCATGAACACGATCCTCGACTCCGGGCAGTTGGAGCAGGCGGCCAAGCCCGCACCGCGCCCGCAGGTGGACGCCGACGCGCGGACCATGTTCGATCCCCGGGCGTTCGATCTCAGAGCATCCGATCCCAGAGCATCAGAGCCCAGGGCATCAGAGCCCAGGGCGTCAGAGCCCGGAGCGTGGAACCAGCCGGGCACCTACGACCCGCAGCCCTCCCCGTACGGGCAGGGGCAGGACGCGCCCCGGTACGGCCAGGCCTCGCGGGTCTACTCGCCGGGAGAGGCCAGGTCCAAGAGCCACACCAGGACCAACGTGATCATCGCGTTGGCCGTGTTCCTCGCGGTCATCGCCCTGGGGCTCGCCGCCTTCATCATCATGACCAGGTAACGAGATCATCATGGCCAGGTAACGAGCGGAGTCCAGGACCCGGAGCGCGAGCCCGGCTCAGCCGCCGGTGGGGGCCTCGAAGGACTCGATCACTGCGTCCACGGTCGGCTGCATCTTGTCCCAGTCGCCTGCGGGAACGGTGAACAGCAGGGCGACGCCACCCTCGGTCCGTACGCGCATGTCCTTGGCGTGCATGGGGACGCCGGTACGGTCGTCGAACTTCATCTCCAGCACCGCGGCCGGGAGCCCGTCGACCTTCTTCTCGACGATGTCCAACCGCTCGTAGTTGGCAAAGGACTGCACACCCTCCCACTCGATGAAGGCCTGGCGCGGAGATCCCGTCCAGGGGATCCGGTCGAGCTGGACGTAGGCGTCGGAGTCGGGGTCGTCCCAGAAGCGGCTCTTGCCGCTGATCCGCCTCTCCCAGTCGGCGGGCACTTTGAGGCGGAACGAACCGTCGACCGTCGCGACCAGCGAAGGATCGGCGCTGAGCGAGGGAGCGGCACCGGTGCCGAAGGTGGGCAGCCCGTACTTGAGCACGGCCACGGCCGCAGCGACGATCACCATGCCGACGATCGAACCGACGACGGCCGAGAGGCCGAGGCCGCGTTTGCGGGCGGGCTGGGGCGCGGGCCGGTGGTCCCCGTGCTGGGGCGCGGGTTCGTGGCGGGACCGGCGGGTGGGCGGGTGCGGCGAGGGCCAGGACGCCGGTGCCGGGGCGGGTGCCGGTGCCGGGGTCCTGCGGGCGGTGGGGGCGTACAGCGAGTCGAAGGTGGGGCCGACCGGGATGGCCGGGATGACATTGCCGGGCAGGGCATTGCCGGGCAGGGCTTCGGTGGCGACGACGCGGTGGGCGTCGACCGAGGTCATCTCGGCGTAGGAGGAGGACGATCCCTCAGAGGACTCGGTGCGCTGGAGGAGTTCGGCGGCGCCGGCCGCGTCGAGGCGCAGCGCCGGGTCCTTGACGAGCAGGCCGAGGAGCAGCGGGGTGAGCGGCCCGGCGAGCTTCGGTGCGGGGACCTCCTCCATCATGACGGCGGCCAGCGTCGACAGGATGTCCTCGCGGTCGTGCGGGGGGCGGCCCTCGACGGCCATGTAGAGCGTCGCACCGAGTGCCCACAGGTCCGCGGGCGGCCCCGGCCGGTCGCCCTGGGCGCGTTCGGGCGAGATGTAGGCCGGGGAGCCCATCACGATGCCGGTCTGGGTCAGCGAGACGTCGCCCTCCATGCGGGCGATCCCGAAGTCGGTGAGTACGGTGCGCTGGTCGCTCAGCATCACGTTGGCGGGTTTGACGTCGCGGTGCAGGATCCCGGCGACGTGCGCGGTCCGCAGCGCGCCGAGGAGCTGGCGGCCGATCTCGGCAACCCGGCCGGGTGGTAGCGGGCCGTCCTCCTCGACGATGTCCTGGAGGGTCCGGGCCTGCACGAACTCCATGACGATCCAGGGGCTGCCGTCGACCTCGACCACGTCGTGCACGGTGACGATGCCGGGGTGGCTGAGCCGGGCGGCGGCCCGCGCCTCCCGGAGCATGCGCTGGTGCAGGATCTCGCGGGCACCGTCATCGAGGCCGCGCGGGACCAGGACCTCCTTGACGGCCACGTCCCGGCCGAGCACCTCGTCGAGGGCGCGCCAGACGATGCCCATGCCTCCCCGGCCGAGCACACTGTGCAACCGGTAACGACCGCCGAGCAGCCGCCCCTCCCCCTCTGCCATAGCAGGGCACTCTATCCAGGTTTGCTCACGGTTCTCTCAAGCGCCGGGAAGATCCACCGCCGCCCCGGCCGGCGGCGCGATCGGGGGGACCTGGAAATGAGGACCCTAAGACCGGCCGCACGAGG
>JBDSTJ010000013.1:0-4548 GCA_039928335.1 Streptosporangiaceae bacterium
ACAAGGAAGCGCGGGACGCCGCGATTGCCGCCGTGGTGGCTGCGCTCAGAGCCGGCCAACGGCCCACCGACGTAGCGGCCCGGTCCCCATTCACGGATGCGTACGTGCGCAGGGTCGCCCGCGAGCACGGCATCGCGCCGAGCCGGAAGGGCAAGGTCTGATGACCGGACCCGTTCTGCCTCTGTTCCGGCAGACGTCAGGTAGAGCCCGGAAATAGTCGGAACCATTCGGCAGAGAAACGCCTGGTCAAAGCCCAAATCCGGCACGTTCCCGCAGGTCAGAAGTCCGCTGTACGAAGTTCGAGCTCTACTTCGACGTCTAACAGACCCTGAGTCCGAGCGCCCCGCCTGCCCTTTCCGGGCCGGCGGGGCGTTCGGCGTTTCCGGCCGGGCGCTGTCCGGAGCCGGACAGTGGGCTGATTCACTCGACTTCGGGGAAGAACCGGGCGAATCACTGCGTTGCCGGAAGCAGAAAATCAAGGGAGTCGACCATGGTGTCCGTGCGAGTGGAACGTACCGAGGACGGTTTTGAGGCGTCGAACGACCGGGGCGCGAGGGTCGCGATCGGCCTGCTCGACCAGGAGGGGGTGTTCTCGCCCCTGGAGCTGCTGCTGGCCGCCGTGGGCGGCTGTGAGCTGGTCACGGTCGAGCCGCTGACGACCAAGCGCGGGCACCGGCTGGTCCGGCTCGCCGCGACCGTCGAGGGTGAGAAGACCAGCGACATCAACCTCGGCAAGGTGACGATCACCTATGACGTGGAGCTGCCCGAGGGTGACGGGAAGGCCGACGAGGTCTACCGTGCGGTCGCCGAACGGGTCCACGAGCGGTACTGCACGGTCGGCAAGGCCCTGAAACAGCCCACTCCCGTAGTTCAGGTCCTGCCTGATCCCTGATACCGGCACCCCGATCCCCCCGGCCCTCAGGTAAGGGGTCCTACTCCGAAAGTCTGAGGCGAGAACCGTCCGGCATGGTGATCCGGAATGGGGGAGCTAAGGAAAAGATAAGACATGGTCGAATTTCCGAGGAAGGTCCCCCCGGTCTGGCGTGAACTCCTGCTGATCGTCCTGTTCTACGCCGCCTACACGGTCACCCGGATCGTACTGAGCCCCACCGGCACCGAGACGGCCTTCGTCCACGCCCAGGAGGTCATGCGCTGGGAGGACGAGCTCGGAATCAACTTCGAGCTCACCCTCAACGGCCACCTGCTCGACCACGAGCGGCTGGCGTTCCTGGCGAACCTCTTCTACCTGTCGGCCCACTTCGTGGTGACCACCGGCATCGCCGTGTGGCTGTACCGACGCCGTCCCGCGCACTACCAGTGGCTCAGGGGCGGGCTGATGCTCGCGACCGCAGTGGCCCTGGTCGGTTTCTGGCTCTACCCGCTGGCCCCGCCGCGGTTCCTCCCCTCAGCCGGGTTCGTCGACCCGGTGGTCTTCTTCGGGACTCCCGGCCTGTACTCCTCGGGGGCCTCCACCACGATGGCCAACCAGTACGCGGCGATGCCCTCGATGCATGCCGGCTGGGCACTGTGGTGCGGGATCGCTCTGGTGTTCCTGGCCGACCGCTGGTGGCTGAGGCTGCTCGGCGTGCTCTACCCGGTCACCACCATCCTGGTGATCCTCTCGACCGCCAACCACTACCTGCTGGACGCGGTGATCGGAAACATGATCATCCTCAGTGCGCTGAGCGCCACCTGGCTGCTCTACCGGTGGGCGCCGGTCAGGTCACATCAGGCACAGTGAGCTCTCGTGAGACCTCGGGGCTCCTACCCGGCCCTCGACAACGTCAGGAAGCTGCGTCAGGACTGACCGTAGAAGACCCGCTCGGTGACCTCACGGGCGTGCCGGGCATGCTTGCGCCAGTCCTCCAGGAGGTCGCCCGTGCCCGGGTAGCCGAGCATCCGACTGACCGCGGTCCGCTCCCGGTGGTGGTCGGTGGGTAGCAGATCTGACGCGCGACCCCGGACGAGCATGACCGCGCCGCGGATCCGGGTGGCCAGCTCCCAGGCCTCGGTCAGAACCGTCGCGTCGCGCGCTTGAAGCAGCGAGTACTCCACTGCGGCCTCGAGCGCGGCGAGGGTCCGGGTCGTGCGCAGGCCGGGCACCTCAAAGGCGTGCTTGAGCTGCAGGATCTGCGCCACCCACTCGACATCCGACAGCCCGCCGGGACCGAGCTTGAGGTGCAGCCGCCGGTCGATGCCGCGCGGCAGCCGCTCGGCCTCCATCCGGGCCTTGAGCCGCCTGATCTCCTGGAGGGCCTGGTCGTCGACGCCGCCGTCGGGCCAGCGGATCGGGTTGATGACCGCCTGAAACCGCCGACCGAGCTCGGCGTCACCGATCAGCGGATCGGCGCGGAGCAGGGCCTGGCTCTCCCACGGTGAGGACCAGCGGCGGTAGTAGGCGGTGTAGGAGGCGAGGCTGCGGACCAACGGCCCGGACTTGCCCTCCGGACGCAGCCCCGGATCGATGCCCAGCGGCGGTTCCGGGGCGGGCAGCGCGAGCAGCCGGCGGATCTCCTCGGCCACCGCGTGCGCCGCCAGGTGCGCCTCCCTTTCCTCGGCCCCCGGCAGCGGGTCGTGCACGAACATCACATCCGCGTCGCTGCCGTAGCCGAGTTCGTGCCCGCCGTACCGGCCCATCGCGACGACCAAGACCCGGGTCGGCAGCGGGCTGCGCCGTTCGGACTCGATCTTGTTGACCGCGGCGCGCAGGGCGGCCTCGATCGTCACGGTCGTGATGTCGGTCAGCGCCTCCCCCACGGTCCGCACGTCCGCGAGGCCGAGCAGGTCGGCCACCGAGACCCGGAGCAGTTCCCGGCGCCGGACGGCTCGGACCGCGGCCACGGCGCGCTCGGCGTTGTCGCGCTCCTCATGCCTGCCGACGATCGCAAGGGTCTCGGCGGACAGCTCCTCAGCCCTCCGGGGGATCAGCTCGCTGTCGCTGCCGAGGATCGTGACGGCGTCGGGGGCGCGCAGCAGCAGGTCGGTGACATACACGCTGGAGGCCAGCAGCCGGGCCATGCGCTCGGCCACGGTCACTTCGTCCCGCAGCAGCCGCAGGTACCAGGGGGTCGTGCCGAGGGCGTCACTGACCTTGCGGAAGCCGAGCAGGCCCGCGTCGGGGTCGGGTGCGTCGGCGAACCAGCCGAGCATCACCGGCAGCAGGGTCCGCTGGATCGCCGCACGGCGCGACACCCCCTTGGTGAGCGCCTCGATGTGCCGGAGCGCGCCGGCCGGGTCGTTGTAGCCGAGCGCCTGCAGCCGGATCCGGGCGGCCTCGGGGGTGAGCCGTGCCTCCTCGCCGGGCAGGTTGGCCACGGCGCGCAGCAGCGGGCGGTAGAAGAGCTTCTCGTGGATGCGCCGGACGCCGCGGGCATGCCGCCGCCACAGGGCGGTGAACTCGCCCGCCGGGTCGGTGCGCAGGCCGAGGGCCCGGCCGAGGCGGCGCAGTCCCTCCTCGTCGGCCGGGACCAGGTGGGTCCGGCGGAGGCGGTGCAACTGGATGAGGTGCTCGACCCGGCGCAGGAACCGGTAGGCGTCGGCCAGCGCCGCCGCGTCGTCGCGGCCGACGTAACCGCCTTCGCTGAGCGCGCTCAGGGCATCGAGGGTGGTCGCGCTGTGCAGCGACTCGTCGGTGCGGCCGTGCACGAGCTGCAAAAGCTGGACCGCGAACTCCACGTCCCGCAGTCCGCCCGGACCGAGCTTGAGCTGGCGCTCGACCTCGTCGGTGCGCTCCCTGAGGTTCTCCTCGACGCGGCGGCGCATCGCCTGCACGTCCTCGACGAAGCCCTCGCCGCAGGCGGCCTTCCAGACCATCGGGGAGATCGTGTCGAGGTAGTCCCGGCCGAGGGCGAGGTCGCCGGCGACCGGCCGGGCCTTGAGCAGGGCCTGGAACTCCCAGGTCTTGGCCCAGCGCTCGTAGTAGGCCCGGTGGCCGGCGAGGGTCCGCGCCAGCGGCCCCGACTTGCCCTCCGGCCGCAGGTTCGCGTCGACCTCCCAGAGCGAGCCCTCGGGGGTCGTCGTCGAGCAGGCGCGCATCGTCGCGGCAGCGAGCCGGTTGGCGGCCCGCAGCGCGGTCTCCTCGGGTTGGCCCTCGACGGCCTCGGCCACGAAGATCACGTCGACGTCGCTGACGTAGTTGAGCTCCCGGCCGCCGGACTTGCCCATCCCGATCACCGCGAGCCGGCAGGTCGCGTGGTCGGCGACCTCGGCGCGGGCGACCGCCAGCCCGGCCTCCAGGGCTGCGTCCGCCAGCGAGGCCAGCTCGGCGGCGACCTCGCCCACGTCGGCGTTTCCCGTCAGGTCCCGGCCCGCCAGCCGCAGCACCCTGCTCCGGTAGGCGACCCGCAGCCCGTCGAGGGTGTCGGTGGTGGCGTCCCGGGCGATCGGGGCTGCCGCGCCGGGGTCCGCGCCGACGGAGGCGAGCAGGTCGGCCCGCAGCTCGGCCGGATCGGGCCCGCGCATCGGCCCCATGAGAACGTTCCACTGATGAGGATGACGGCCGAGGTAGTCACCCAGAGCGGCACTGACGCCCAGGACGGCGAGGAGCCT
>JBDSTJ010000014.1:0-6177 GCA_039928335.1 Streptosporangiaceae bacterium
TGATCTCGGCGAGCCAGGTCAGGCCCAGCTCCTGGGCCTTGGTCTTGGACATGACCACGACCGCGCAGGCCCCGTCGGAGATCTGCGAGGCCGAACCCGCCGTGATCGTGCCGTTCTTGTCGAAGGCGGGCCTGAGCCTGGCCAGCGACTCGGCCGTGGTGTCGGCCCGTACGCCCTCGTCGTCCTTGAAGACCACCGGCTCGCCGCGGCGGGACGGGATCTCCACCGGCACGATCTCGTCCTCGAACAGGCCGTTCTTGATCGCGGCGGCGGCCCGCTGGTGCGACCGGGCCGAGAATTCGTCCTGGGCCCCGCGGGTGATCCCCAGTTTGCCGTTGAAACGCTCGGTCGACTCGCCCATCGAGCAGGACTCGTAGGCGTCGGTCAGGCCGTCGAAGGCCAGGTGGTCCAGGACCTCGATGGAGCCGTACTTGTAGCCGCTGCGCGACTTCGGCAGCAGGTGCGGGGCCTGGGTCATCGACTCCATGCCGCCGGCCACCACGATCTCGAACTCGCCCGCCCTGATCAGCTGGTCGGCCAGGGCGATCGCGTCCAGGCCGGACAGGCAGACCTTGTTGATCGTGATCGACGGGACCGACAGCGGGATGCCGCCCTTGACCGCGGCCTGGCGTGCGGGGAGCTGCCCCGCGCCGGCCTGCAGGACCTGACCCATGATCACGTAGTCGACCTGGTCGCCGCCGATCCCGGCCCGGGCCAGGGCCGCCTTGATCGCCACTCCGCCCAGGTCAGCGGCGGTGAAATCCTTGAGGGAGCCGAGCAGTCGCCCGATGGGCGTGCGGGCACCGGCAACGATTACAGAAGTCATGAGGGGGCCTCCCAAGGCGCGGCTGGCAACGTTTGCCACGATACCCATGAGCACCGGACGCAATTTCTGGAGGACCCATGCTGACCCGCATCGACCACATCGGGATCGCCTGCCACGACCTGGACGCGACCGTGGAGTTCTACCGGCGGACCTATGGCTTCACCGACGCCCACTTCGAGGTCAACGAGGAGCAGGGCGTCCGCGAGTGCATGTTGAAGATCAACGCGACCGGTGACGGGGCCGCCTCCTACATCCAGCTGATCGAGCCGATCCGGGAGGACTCCACAGTGGCCAAGTGGTTGGCGAAGAACGGCGAGGGCGTCCATCACATCGCCTTCGGGAGCGACGGGGACGTCCAGGCGGAGGCCGACGGGATCGCCGCCGCCGGAGTGCGGGTTCTGTACGACCGGCCACGACGCGGCTCGATGGGCTCGCGGATCACTTTTCTGCACCCGAAGGACTGCCACGGAGTCCTCACGGAGCTCGTGCAGAAGGCCGAAGCCGGTTCGTGACTTGATCGAGATCACTCGGTCACGCAGGGGTTTCGGCCGGGCTGTTTATTCCGTAATATCCTTTTTAACGAACGGTAAAGCCGTTCCCGGACCCCCTGGTCGGAGCCGTGCACTGATGTTGCAACCATGACAAAACGTGCAGCGCGTTCAGTTGAGCCCCCAACACCGCAGTGTCCGGAGTACGCTGCTCTCGCCGGAAGAGGTCTGGGCCAGCAGCCAGGCGATCAACCGGTCTGTGAGAACACCAGAACCCCGGCCGCACTCGTCACACCAGGATTGAGCCTCAATGCAGTCCGACATCGACGCCCAGCTCAGTAACTTCTTCGAAGACACCGCCCCCAAAGAGTTCGACGTGGTGCTCCGTGGCTACGACCGGCACCAGGTCGACGAGCACATCAAGTCGCTCGACAACGAGGTGCGGCAGAGCCGTGAGCAGACTTCCGCCATGCAGCGGGAGCTCTCCGATGCCCACCGCCAGCTCCAGGAGCAGGAGCGCCCGACCTACTCGGGGCTCGGCGCCCGGATTGAGCAGCTCCTGCGCCTTGCCGAGGAACAGGCCACCGAACTTGTCGGTGCCGCCCGCTCCGAGGCCAATGAGATCAAGGCAGCCGCCAAGGTCGACGCCGCGGAGCTCCGCGCCACCGCGGAGAACGACGCCTCCGAGTTGCGCGCGAACGCCCAGCGTGAGGGCGACGACATGCGCAACGCCGCAGAGCGGGAGGCGGAGGAGGTCCGCACCAGCGCGCGGCGTGAGTCCGATGAGCTGACCTCCACGACCGAGCGTGAGGTCGCCAAGCTCCGCGCCACCGCCGACCATGAGGTCGCCGAGAAGCGGGCCGGCGCAGAGCGTGAGATCGCCAAGCTTCGCACCACCACGGAGCGGGAGGTGGCCCAGCTCCGGGCGTCGACCAAGCGTGAGCGCGATGAGATCCTCACCACGGCCAAGCGCCAGGCCGACGAGATGCGGGCCCAGGCCCAGCGGATCCTTGAGGAGAGCGAAGCCCAGCGGGCCCAGGCCGAGGCGGAGTTCGAGATCCAGCTCGCGGCCCGCCGCGAAGAAGCCGACCGGCAGGACGCCGAACGGCACCAGGCAGCACAGACCGCCACCCAGAAGTTGGTGGCCGAGGCCGAGCAGCGGGCCTCTTCCGCCGAGCAGCGGGCCGCCAAGGCGACCCAGCAGGCCGAGCAGACCCGGCGCGAGGCCGACTCGCACGCCAAGCAGTTGATGGCGAACGCCCGCAAGAACTCCGACCAGGTGATCTCCGAGGCCAAGGCCCAGGCCGAACACCTGCTCGCCGAGTCCAAGGCCGAGGCCGAGCGGATCCGCACCACGGCCCAGCGCCAGGTGGACGAGCTCACCCGCCAGCGCGACACCATTACCAGCCAGCTCAACCAGCTGCGCCAGCTCATCGGTGGCGTCGCCCCGGTCCTGGGCGACCCCACGGCGATCTCCGCTCCGGAGCCCGCCCCGGCCATTTCGGCACCGGAGCCGAAGCCGGTGCAGCAGCAGCAGGCACCGCAGGCGGCTCCGAAGCCGGCTGCCGCGGCGGCGGCCGGTGCGCCCAAGCGGCCTGCGCAGGGCAAGGACGATGACGACGACTGGTGGCAGGAGTAAACCAACGCCACTGCGGGACCAGGGAGTCAACGGAGAGCCTAGGGGTGGGAAGCCCTTAGGCTCTCTGTCATGGAGCAGACCCCCCCGGAGACTCAGGAAGAGCACGCCTCCCTGCCTGAGTCCCAAATCGACCCCGCGCTGCCGGAGCCGCGGGCCGAGACAGAACCGGCGCTGATCCCCGACCCGGTCACCGACATCGGCCAGCGTCATCGTGAGGCCGGGGTCACCGATCTCCTGCCGTTCGGCCGTCCGGGGCTGCCGATGGGGCAGGCGCATCCGTTCCTGTTCGGGTTCACCGGCGCGCTCGGCGTCATCATGGCCTGGCTGCTCGTGCAGGCGCTGCTCAGCGCCCAGCAGGTCCTGATCATGATCATCGTCGCGCTGTTCCTGGCCGTCGGGCTCAGCCCCGCGGTCGAGTTCCTGCGCAGGACCGGGCTCTCCCGGGGCAAGGCCGTCGGCCTGGTCTTCCTCGGGGTGGTGCTGTTCTTCGTGCTGGTCGGCTGGGCGCTCGTCCCGCCGATCGTCAACGAGGTCTCACACTTCGCCGAGAACGTGCCCAACTACATCACCCAGCTCCAGGGCAACGAGCAGATCCGTGACTGGGACCAGAAGTACCAGCTGCTGGAGAAGGCCAAGGACCAGCTGACCCAGTCGGGCTTCCAGCAGAACGTCGCCTCGTGGGCGCTCGACATCGGCAAGGGCACGCTCAGCGCGATCTTCAACACGCTGACGATCCTGATCCTGACGCTGTACTTCCTGAGCTCACTGCCGCAGATCAAGATGTTCTTCTACCGGCTCACCCCCCGCTCCCGCCGGGCCCGGGTCGCGCTGCTGGGCGATGAGGTCCTCGACCGGATCGGCGGCTACGTCGCCGGCAACTTCATCATCTCGCTGATCGCCGGCATCACCACCTACATCTTCCTGGAGATCGCCGGCGTCCCCTACGCCCTGGCGCTGTCGTTGATCGTGGCGGTCACCGACCTGATCCCGTTGATCGGCGCGACCATCGGCGCGGTCGTCGTGTCGATCGTGGCCTTCCTCACCGGGATGCCCGAGGGCATCGCCGCAGTGATCTTCTTCGTGATCTACCAGCAGGTCGAGAACTACCTCATCGCGCCACGCGTGATGAAACGCTCCGTCGACGTGCAGCCGGCCGTCACCGTGATCGCGGCGCTGATCGGAGCCAAACTCCTGGGCGTCGTCGGAGCCCTCCTGGCGATCCCCGTCGCAGCCGCGATCTCACTGATCGTCCGCGAGGTCATCAACCCCCGCCAGGAAACCCGCTAGGACACCCCGACCGGGCAGGTTCCTAGAACAGTTTGGCGACCGTGGACACGAACTCGGTGACCGACTGGTTGAAAAGGTCGGGCTGTTCGATCGCGCAGAGGTGACCGGCCCGGGGGATGACCTGGAGGACCGCGTTGGGGAGGGCCTCGACCATGGCCCTGGCGTCCTCCTCGGTCGCCAGGGTGTCCTCGTCACCCACGATGACCAGGGCCGGGACCTTGACGCTCCGGAGGGTGTCGAGGGAGTCAGGCCGGCCCGCCATGGCCAGCTGGGCCCAGGCGGCCGCGGCGGCGGGGGTGGCCTGGAGCAGCCCGCGGACCCTGCCGTAGACCAGGGCCCGCTGGCCGAACGTGGTTGGACCGACCAGGTTTGGCAGCAGTTCCTCGGCGAGCACGTCCACCTTGCCCTCAGCAGTTATCCGGTCGGCCAGGCGGTGCCGGTTCTGCCGGGCCGCCTCGGAGTCGGCGGTCGCCTTGGTGTCGGCCAGGATCAGGGCCCGCACCCGGTCGGGGTGCCGCCGGCACAACGCCATCGCCACGTAGCCGCCCATGGACAGCCCGCCGATCACGGCCTTGGCGATGCCCTTGGCCCGCAGCAGCGCGGCGACGTCGTCGGCCATGGCGTCGATCGACGGCTCGTCGGTGCCGAGCAACGACCCACCGAAACCCCGCAGATCCGGGGTGATCACCCGGAACTGCCGGGCGAGTTGTTCGCGCTGTCCGAGCCACATCGCCGACGACAGAGGGAAGGCGTGCAGCAGTACGAGAGGGGTGCCCGCACCGACGTCTCGGGCGTACAGCTGCATCAAGGAGTCTCCCCTGGCGTCACAAACGCGGTCAATGACGACAGGGGTACCCAGTCTGGGTGCTCAACCCCCGTAGGTGACCGCAAGGGGCCAAGCGTCAGGCACGACCGTTTTCACTATCTCCTCGAGCACCGTCCGGACGTAGGGCTCCCCCACCCACAGGTGCTTGGCCCCCGGCACGGGGACCACCTCGGCCTGCGGGACCCGCCTGAACCGCTCCTGGGCCTCAGGGGGCCGCAGGTAGTCGTCGAACTCCGGAATGAGGGCCTTGAGCGGGCGGCCGTCGGCGGCCCAGGCGTCGAGTTCGGCGTCGCCGGCCCGGCGCAGCGGCGGCGACAACAGGATCGCACCCCGCACCAGCGGGTCCAGGCCCCATCTGAGCGCCAGCTCGGTGCCGAAGGACCAGCCGACCAGCCAGGGATGCGGAAGATCGTGGTACTCGGCGAACTCCAGGGCCGCGGCCACGTCGAACCGCTCACCGTCGCCGCCGTCGAACTCACCCTGCGAGGTGCCCCGGTCCGACGTCGTGCCCCGGGTGTTGAAGCGCAGCACGGCCAGCCCGGCCAGCGCGGGCAGCCGGTAGGAGGCTTTGCGCAGGACATGGCTGTCCATCATGCCGCCATGGGTCGGCAGCGGGTGCAAGCAGACCAAGGTGCCCACCGGATCGCCGTCAGCGGGCAGTGCGAGCTCGCCCACCAGCTCCAGCCCGTCGACCGTGGTGAGGGTGATCTCCTCGCGCCGGGCGGGCAGCACCGTGCTCGCTCTGATCTCAGCGGTCACCTGCGTGGTCCTCTCCTGAGCCGGGCCTGCCAGCAGGGCCGGTGCCAGTGCCTTCGGCCGTCCGCGCCGTCCCGGTCGGCGGGCCAGGCCACCAGGTGGGCGACCCCGGGCGGGATCTCCTGGTCACAGCCGGGACAGCGATAGGCCTTCAGCGCGGCCGACGCCAGGATCGTCCTGACGTGCCACTCGCCGTCGGAGCTGCGCTCCGTGCTCTGCATCCCATAGGACCACGCGCCACCGACAGGACGGCCGTCGCCGTCGTTCCTTCGGTGTCTGCGCGGACTCATGATCTCCACAGGCTAGGGCTGTTCGGCCCTGGCCAGCTCCGCCATCGGCCCGACGGGGACGCCGC
>JBDSTJ010000015.1:0-8915 GCA_039928335.1 Streptosporangiaceae bacterium
CCCAGCGTGGAGCCCTGGCGGGTCGGGGCGGCCCAGGCCCACCTGTCGCACGGCGACCCGCTCAAGGCCCGCCAGATGCTCGCCGAGCAACTCGCCCTGGCCCGGCCGGGGCACGCCAGGACCCGCGGCAGCTCGCTGCCCGTCCAGGCCGCGACCGACGACCTGCAGACCCGGTCCGCACTGCTCAGCGAGTCAGCCGAGCTGCTGCGGCTGTGCGGCGACCGGTTCGGGCTGTCCCACGCGCTCCACGACCTGAGCGACACCCACCGGCTGCTGGTCGGGCACGACCGCGCCGGCGGGTCGGCGCACCAGGCACATGTGCTCGCGCTCCAGTGCAGGACGGGGGCGCTGGAGGAGGCGCTCGTCCTGCACACCGGCGACGGCCGGAGCCGGGAGCCGGGCATCGGCCTGCCCGGCAGGCTGAGCGACGCCGAGTGGCGGGTCGCGGCGCTCGCCGCCGACGGCCACACCAACCGGGCGATCTCCACCCAGCTGTGCGTCACGGTGAGCACCGTCGAACAGCACCTCACCAAGATCTACCGAAAGCTCAACGTGAAACGGTTCGATCTCAAGTCCGTGCTGGGTCCCACGATCCAGGCCCAGTGACTCTGCGCGTCAGTGAGGTAACGTTGAGCGCATGAGCACGGTGAACCTCAAGGGTGAGAAGGCCACGCTACTCGCCACCCTCTACAGCAGAGCGCTGGACGCCCAGTCGCCCGACTCCACCCTGCGCGACACGATGGCGCTGGAGACCGTACGCCGCCTCGACTTCGACTTCACCCAGGCGGGAGTACGACCGGGTGACGCCGCCGCGGCCGCGCTCCGGGCCGGCTACTTCGACCGGTGGGCGCGCAGGTTTCTCGCCTCCTGCCCGGACGCGACCGTGCTGCACCTGGGCTGCGGCCTGGACACCAGGGTCTTCCGGCTCGACCCCGGTCCGAGCGTGCGCTGGTTCGACGTCGACTATCCCGAGGTGATCGAGCTGCGCCGGGAGCTGTATCCCGAGCGCGCGGGCTACCAGATGCTCGGTTCCTCGGTCACCGACCCGTCCTGGCTCACCCGGGTGCCCGCGGACCGCCCGGTCCTGGTCATCGCCGAGGGCCTGACGATGTACCTGACCGAGGACGACGGCAGGGCGCTGTTCCGGCGGATCATCGGCCACTTCCCCAGCGGCCGGTTCGTCTTCGACGGTCTCAGCGGACCGGGCATCCGGCTGCAGAAGTTCAACAAGGCTGTCCAGGCGGCCGGTGCGACCGTGCACTGGGGCATCGAGGGTCCGGGGTACATCGAGGCGATCGACCCCAGGCTGCAGGTCGTCACCGCGGTGAGCGCCTTCGACCTCGAAGGCACCGAGCGGCTCTCCACCAGCTTCCGGGCCATGGCGAAGATGTCCAGGTACGTGCCGGTGCTCAAGCGCCTGGCCGCCTTCTACCAGGTGACGTTCTGACCCCGCCCTCAGGCCCGCAGCAGTGCGATCGCGGTGACCAGCAGACCGTCCGCCATCAGCCACTTCCCGGCGAAGACCCCGGGTACCTGCGCCGGCAGGGCGGCCGACAGCGTCGCGGTGAACGTGCCGTCCCGGCCGAGCACGACGTCGGCCTCCTCGAAGTCGAGCCAGCGGCGGGTCAGCGGAAACCAGGCCTTGTAGACACTCTCCTTCGCGCTGAACAGCAGCCGGTCCCAGGGGACGTCGGGAGCGCTCCGGCGCAAGCCACGCTCCCGGTCCCGCTCGGCGGCGAGTGAGACCGCATCACCCACCCCGGCGGGCAGCGGCAGGCAGGGTTCGGCGTCGATACCGATCGCGACCGCGTCGCTGCCCAGAGCCACTGCGGCGGCCCGGTAGCCGTCGCAGTGGGTCATGCTCCCGACCACTCCGGCCGGCCACTGGGGAGCGCCCTTGGCACCGGGCAGGATCGGGGCCGGCGGTACCTCGAGCCGGCCCAGGGCCTGGCGCGCGCACCAGCGCACGGTGGTGAACTCCCGTCGCCGCTTCTCCACGGAGCGGCGGACCAGCTCCGCCTCCACCGGGAAGAGCCTGGCCTCGCGCGGATCACCGAAAGCCTCAGTGACGGCCACCTGCGCCGGCAGAATGTTCTCGATCATGTCGGCTCGGCGGGCAGGATACGCCGCAGCCCGCGCGGGCCGCCGTACAGCCGCCACTCGCGCGGATAGCCCTGGGAGACCTCCTCGAACCGGACGCCGTCATGCCAGGTCGTCCGCGGGATGTGCAGGTGGCCGTAGACGGCGGCGACGGCATGGTACTTCAGGTGCCAGTCGGCCGTGCGTTCGGTCCCGCACCACAGCGCGAACTCGGGGTAACGCAGGACCCTCGTCGGATCCCGCACCAGCGGGAAGTGGCTGACCAGCACCGTGGGCAGATTCGGGTCGAGCTCAGCCAGCCGCCGTTCGGTCACCCTGAGGCGGGCCCGGCACCAGTCATCACGGGTCAGGTAGGGGTCGGAGTGCAGGAGCATCTCGTCGGTGCAGACCACGCCCACGTCGTAGGCCCTGGCCAGCCCCTCCTCGGCGGTCGTGGTGCCGGCGGGGCGGAAGGTGTAGTCATACAGCAGGAACAACGGTACGACCGTGACCGGCCCGCCCGCGCCCTGCCAGACCGGGTAGGGGTCCTCGGGCGTCACCACCCCCAGTCTCCGGCACATCTCGACCAGCGACCGGTAGCGAGCCTCACCCCGCAACTGCACCGGGTCGTCCTTCGGCGTCCACAGCTCGTGGTTTCCCGGCACCCACACGACGGTGCCGAAGCGGCGGCTCAGCATCTCCAGCGCCCACTCCACATCGGCGAACTGCTCGGCCACGTCACCCGCGACCAGGAGCCAGTCCGAGTCCGTCTCGGGCCTCAGCTCCTCGACCAGTCTCCTGTTCTCCGCATAGGCGACGTGCAGGTCGCTGATCGCCAGGAGTGAACCGGCGTCCGCAGATCTCATCCGGCCACCGTGCCCCCTCCCCCTAAAGCCACGCCAAAAGCCGGAGTGGACGTGCGCCGGGAACGCCCACCCTCAGAGTTTCGCCTGCGCCTTCCGGACGGTGACCGGCTCGGCCAGGCGCTGCTCGTCACAGATCTTCTGGACCGTTTCGAGGGTGTCGACGAGACCGGGCCCGCGCCTGGTACCGGGCGTGAACGTCGCCGGCAGGCTGCGCATGCCGTTGATGATGCCGATCGTCTCGTAGTGCACCGCGCCGGCCGGATCGCACCGGAAGTCCGGCATCCGGTCCAGGATCTGCAGCATCATGCGCTTGAACACCGTCCGGGCGACGTTCGAGCCGATGCAGCGGTGGATCCCCAGCCCGAAGCTGGCATGCCGGTTGCCCTCGCGCGCCAGGTCGATCTCGTCGGGGTTCTCGAACGCCCGGGGGTCGCGGTTCGCCATGGCCCATGACAGCCAGAGCCGCTCGCCCTCCTTGAAGCTGGTCCCGGCGATCTCGCAGTCGGCCGAGATCGTGCGCCCGTCCCCGGGCGCGGGGGTGTAGAACCGCAGGAACTCCTCGGTCGCGGAGTCCAGCAGCGTGTCCCGTTCCCGGCTGAGGTGGGCGCGCTCCGCCGGGTTGTCCGACAGCCACTCCAGCGCGTGGGCGGTCAACGCCGAGGTGGTGTCGAAACCACCTCCGATGATCAGCGCCAGCACGCCCAGGAGTTCGTCGTCGGGCGGCGTCCTGCCGTTGATCTCCGCGGAGACAAGCGCGTTCACCAGGCCGGGCCGGGGCCTCTCTCGGATCTCCGCGAGCTCGGCCTGCAGATCCGCGAGCATCGTGAAGAGGAGGTCGACGACCCGTCCCATGTCGGGTGAGTCCGGCGGTGTGTAGATCATCGCGTGCGCCGGCTCGTTGTAGAGGGTCCAGTTCCTGAGCGGGACGCCCAGCATGGCCAGGGTGAAAACGGCCGGCACGACGTTGGCGAGCTCCTCAACAAAGTCGATCCGGCCCTCCTCGATCTTCTCGTCGATGCAGGCCCGCACGATCTCGTCGATCACCGGGATCCACCGGCTGACGGCCGCCGGCGACAGGTAGGGGTTGAGCGCCTGCCGGTAGTGGCGCTGGTCGGGCGGGTCCATCTCCAGGAAGCCGCCCTGCGCGGACACCGCGGGCGACGGAATGGTGATGCCCTGGTAGCCGCGCCGCTCGTTGTGCAGGTCACGGTCGTTCGAGAGGTATTCGGTCGACCGGGCGGCGATCTCGAAGACCTCGGCATTGCCGCTGGCGACCCAATGGCCGCCGTAGGTCTCCGACCAGGCGACCGGGCACTTGGCGTGCATCTCCCGGGTAATCGACTCGAACTGGTGCCGGTATTGCGGGGTGTGCCGGTCGAAGTGGTAGCGGTTCTTCTTCCGGCCGCCATCGTCATCGGCGTCTTCTGCGCTCACGGCGGGTCCTCCTGGGGTGCGATCGGGTGGGCGGCAGCGGCGTCAGAGGGTCGAGATGGCCCGCTCCGGGCAGGACCTGACGGCTTTCAGGGCCTTTTCCTCCTGGTCAGCCGGTACTTCTTCGTTGATCGGCGTCGAGTGGCCGTCGATCTCGTCCAGCTCGAACAGCTCCGGGGCGAGCATTGCGCAGAGCGTGTGGCCCTGACACCGCCCGGAATCGACCTGCACCTTCACGAGGTTCTCCTTGTCACCGTCGGTACGCTTTATGAAATGACATCGGCACGGGGTACTTGACGGATCTGCGCGTATTCCGACAAGAACGAGAGATTCTCACGGCGGGCTTTTTTCCTCGCCCAGGGTAGCCTTCTCCCCCTTCCGTGGATAGGCCTCTCTCTTCCATAGAGAATTCCCATAACGTGATCATTCGGCGGCCCCGGACCCGGCCCGCCCGGCGTCACACTTTGCGACTTCTTGACTTCACAGGGTATTGATCTTGAAGGTGCGGCATCGTGGGTGTGGAGAGATCAGGCACCCGTGACCGAGGTGGAGGTCGGTGAACGTGATGGGCGTACCGCATCATGTGGCCTGCGTGATGGACGGGAACGGCCGGTGGGCGGCGCAGCGGTCACTGCCGCGAACGGCCGGGCACCGGGCGGCGGAGACCGCAGTGATCGACGTCATCGAGGCGGCGCATGCGGCGGGGGTGCAGTGGCTGAGTTTGTACGCCTTCTCGACCGAGAACTGGAGTCGGCCCGGCGGTGAGGTGGACTTCCTCATGCGGCTGGTCCGCGGAATCGTGCGCAAGCACGCACTGACGCTGCACGCCCGGGGCGTCCGCTGCCGGTTCCTGGGGGCCGGCGACGCCAGGATCCCGCCGGAACTGGCCCGCGACCTCACCGACCTGAGCGAACTGACCGGCGGCAACAAGCGGATGACGCTGACCGTGGCCTTCGACCACGGCGGACGCCGCGACATCGTCGAGGCCGCCCGCTCGCTCATCCGGGACGGGGTACCGGCCCAGGAGGTCACCGAGGACAGCTTCGCCCGCCACCTGCCCCATCCCGACACCCCTGACGTGGACCTGGTCATCCGCACCTCCGGCGAGCAGCGCATCTCCAATTTCATGCTCTGGCAGGTCGCCTACGCCGAATGGATGTTCCCCAGGGTGTTGTGGCCCGACTTCCGGGCGGAGCACTTCTGGGAATGCCTGGACGCCTACCGGCGACGCGAACGCCGCTTCGGTGCCGTCCCCACGCCGGCCACCACAGGAAAGGAAACTCCATGAACGCACCCACGGACAACACGTCCGCCCTCGGACCGCACGCACTGCTGCACGGATACTGCAATGACGCGCGCTGGGGCCTCGCGGTCGTCCGCGCCACCGTGCTCGAGGCGGCCCATCCCCAGATCGGCGCGGCACTGGTCGACAATTCGACGTTCCTGGCGCATCCCTGGCGGCGCCTGCGCAACACGCTGGTCAGCACGCAGCGGATCCTGGACGTCGATGACGGGGTCCGCGACCGGGAGGCGGCCCGGCTCAACCGGATGCACGCGCGGATCTCCGGCACCGACTCCCAGGGCCGTCCCTACAGCGCGCTGGACCCCGGGGCGCGCGCCTGGGTGGTGGCCACCCTGTTCGAATCGACGGTGACGCTGTCCCGGCTGAGCGGCGAATCTCTCAGCGGGCCCACGATGGAGCAGCTGTACGCGGAGTTTCGAGCCTTCCTGGCCCTGCTCGAAGGCAACGCCGATCACCTGCCGGCCACCCTCGGCGGATTCTGGCCCTACTTCGACGACATGATCGCCCAGGGGCTGGAGAACAACGAGGCCGTCCGGATCATCCTGTTCCGGCTGTTCACCCACGTGCCACCGCCACCGCTGCTGCGCGGCCGCCCCGCGATGTGGGCGGTGGGCCGGGCCCTGGCCGGACCCGTTGCCTCCGCGATCATCGTGGCGTCGCTGCCCGAGGCCTTCCGGCGGCACTCGGGACTGGGCGAGATCCCGGGCGCACAGGCGCTGACCCGCGGCGTCCATGTGGGCACGTGCGTGGCGACCCGGTTGCTTCCCCCGTCCTGGACCCGGACGGACACGGTCATGAGCCTCCTGGACCCCGATCAGGACGGTACCGGCACCGGCGCGATGGCGGCGCTGCGCGCCCGGACAGGCCAGGCCGCCGCCCTGTTCCGGTTGCTCACGCCCGATCCCGCCGCGGACCCCGGCCGCGGCGGGGCGGCCGCGCGGTCCGCCGACCAGTTCTTCGCCGAGGTCCTGGACCAGACCGGCGACGGGCACCTGGACTGGCCCGACCTGGCCGCCATGGCCCGGGAGATCGCCTCCCGGCTCGACCTGGACGAACCGGTCGAACGACGGCTGTACGACGCCTATGCCGACTGGTGGCGGGAGCTCCTCGCCGCCCTGGACGCCGACGGGGACGGGCGAATCACCCGGCAGGAGTACGCGGACGCGGCCGCATCCCTGGCCGGGCCCGCTCTGATCAAGGTCGCCGAGGTCCTGTTCGACGCCACCGACATCGACGGGGACCAGGCCATCAGCGCCACTGAGTACCAGGCCCTGTTCCGCACCGCGTTCACCCGGGAGCCGGTCGAGGGGCACCCGCGTGAACGCTACTCGCGCAGCGAGTTCGTCCGTGAGTTCCTGGCCTACATGTCAGGGCGGCGGGCCTCCGTCGCCTACGACTCCCTCATCACCCGGGCGTGAACGGCAGGCCCACGTAGTTCTCGGCCAGTGCGGTGGCTGCGGCCGTGGAGGTCGCGGTATAGCGGAGCTGAGCGAGTTGGAGGCGGTCCTCGAAGGGGTCCTGGCCGGGGGCCCGGTGCAGCATCGTGGTCATCAGGTGGGAGAAGCGCTCGGCGCGCCAGACCCGGCGGAGCGCGGTCTCGGAGTAGGCGTCGAGCTGTGTCTCGTCCTCGTCCCGGTACCGGCGGGTCAGGGCCGCCGCCAGCAGGCTCACGTCGGCTGCGGCCAGGTTGAGGCCCTTCGCGCCGGTGGGCGGCACGATGTGGGCCGCGTCCCCGGCGAGGAACAGCCGGCCGTGCCGCATGGGCTCGGCGACGAAGCCGCGCATCGGGGTGATGCTCTTCTCAGTGATGGGACCCCGGTGCAGTTTCCAGTCCCTGGCAAGGCCGAAACGCGTCTCCAGTTCGTCCCAAATCCGTTCGTCGGACCAGTCCGCGAGGTCGGCGTCCGGGTCGACCTGCAGGTAGAGCCGGCTGATCCGGGGTGTGCGCATACTGTGGAGCGCGAACCCGTTCGGGTGGTGGGCGTAGATGAGCTCGTCGCAGGAGGGTGGGACGTCGGCGAGGATCCCGAGCCAGGAGTAGGGGTAGGTGCGGTCGAAGGTCCGGAGCACGTCGGCCGGCATCGAGGCGCGGCCGAGCCCGTGGAAACCGTCGCAGGCCACCACGAAGTCGCACTCCAGCAGGTGCTCGGCTCCCCCGTGTCGATAGCGGACGGTGGGTTCGCCGGTGCCGGTGCCGTCGATCGCCAGGGCCTGCGCCTCGAACAGCAGGGGTGCGCCGGCGGCCAGGCGCAGGGTGATGAGGTCCTTGACGACCTCGGTCTGGGCGTAGACCATGACGGACCTGCCGCCGGTCAGGGCCGGGAGGTCGATGCGGTGGGACCGGCCGTCGAAGCGCAGCTCGATCCCGTCATGCCGGAGGCCCTCGGCGTCCATGCGGGCTCCGGCACCGCTGGCGCGCAGCACGTCGACAGTCGTCTGCTCGAGGATCCCGGCCCGCTGGCGGCGTTCGACGTAGTCCCGGCTGCGGCTCTCCAGGACGACCGAGCCGATGCCCTGGCGGTGCAGCAGGTGGCCGAGGAGGAGACCTGCGGGCCCGCCGCCGATGACGGCGACCTGGGTGCGGTGGTTCGACGGCACTTCGGGGTTCCTCACTCGGCCAGGACCTGCTGGGCGATCGCGAATGCGGCGTTGGCAGCCGGGACACCGCAGTAGACGGCGGTCTGCAGCAGCACTTCTTTGATCTCCTCGGGGGTCAACCCGTTGGTGAGCGCCGCCCGCAGGTGCAGGGCGAGCTCGGCGTGTTGCCCGTGGGCGACCAGCGCGGTGAGGGTGACGCAGCTGCGGGTGCGGCGGTCCAGGCCGGGGCGGGTCCAGATCTCGCCCCAGGCGTAGCGGGTGATGAAGTCCTGGAAGTCGGCCGTGAAAGCGGTCGTCGCGGCGACGGCCCGGTCGACGTGGGCGTCGCCGAGCACGGCCCGCCGTACCGCCATGCCCTGGGTGTGGGGGTCGGCCCCCAGGTGGGCCAGCAGCGCGGCGGTCACCGTTGCGGGCTGGTCGACCAGGGCCAGGTGGGCGGCGTTCGCCACCTCGGTCAGGCTCGCACCGGCAATCCCGTCGGCCAGCGACCGGACCTGCGCGACGGACGTCGCCGGGTCCGCACGGCCGCCGATGACCAGGGTCCTGGCACTGATCGACTTGAGGGAGCCGGTCAGGTCGTAGGCCGCCAGCGCCGCGCAGCAGTCGGCGTACCCGTCGGGATCGGCGTCGGCGAGGTC
>JBDSTJ010000016.1:0-4256 GCA_039928335.1 Streptosporangiaceae bacterium
GGCAGGTTTTCGGTTCCCCCGACTGGCGACGCCGGCCGGCCGAGCAACTCCTTGATCTCGCGGGAGCCTGGCAGGGACTGCACTACATGATCACGGGTGACCCGTGGGAGGGCCGCTCACCCGAGGCCGACATTGTCTGTGGTGGGCGGTTGCTCACCGAGGACGGTGCCGACGAGCTGGGTTTTGATGTGATCTATTTGTCACCGGACCGGGTCAAGACGGCGGCCGACCATTTGACCACGACGCCGTTCCCCTCCCGGCGGTACGACCTTGACACGATGATCGCGCTGGATGTCCAGGGTGCGGCCGACTGGGCTCAGCGCCCGTCGGACGAGCCCCGTGACCGGTTTCTGCGCCCCGCCTACGACGCGGTGAGCCGGTTCTTCTCCGACGCGGCCAGCCAGGGCCAGTCGATTTTCAAGACGATGGGCTAGCGACGTCAGAGCTGAGCGAGGGTGCGGTGGGACGTCTCCGCCGCACCCATCTGCACGGCCAGGTGCGCCTCCACCAACGGCAGGATCTCCCGCACGGTCACCGCGCGCCCCAGTTCCTGGGAGAGCGAGGTCACCGAGGCGTCCCTGATCCCGCACGGCACGATCCTGTCGAACCAGGTGAGGTCGTTGTCACAGTTGATCGCGAACCCGTGCATCGTCACACCGCGCGACACCCGGATGCCGATCGCGCCGAGCTTGCGGTCCGGTCCGCCGCCGGTGACCCACACGCCGCTGCGCCCGTCGACCCGGGTGGCGGTCAGCCCCAGCTCGGCGAAGACGCCGATCATGGCCTCCTCGACCGTCCGCACGTAGGCCACGACGTCGATCGGGTCCGACAGCTTCACGATCGGATAGCCGACGAGCTGCCCGTGCCCATGCCAGGTGATCTTGCCACCGCGGTCCACGTCGATGACCGGTGCGCCCGGATCCCCGAACGGCCGGTCGTCCGGCTCGGTGCGCTTGCCGGCGGTGTAGACCGGGGGATGCTCGAGCAGCAGCACGGTGTCGGCGATCTCGCCGGCGACCCGCCTCTCGTGGGTCCGCCGTTGGAGCTCCCAGCCTGCCTCGTAGGGAACTGCCTGGTCACCGAAGCCCGCGTGCACGAAAATCACAAGGTGAGCCTACTTGAGCATCCGCGGCTCGATGGGTGTTTCCTTGACCCCGCAGGCCCCGCCGAACTCGATCTGCCAGGCCATGCCCCGCGGCCGGTAGGAGACCGCCTGCACGAACTCGGTGCCGACATAGTGCAGGCCCACGCCCTCGTCGGCGGCATAGCCGGTCGGCAGCGTCCGGTCGCCGATGCTCCGGTGGAGCAGGGGGCGACGCTGCGGGTCGCTGTCATAGTGGACCCCGAAGGAGTACGGCAGCAGCCGCAGCCCATCGTCGAGCGGCCTCAGCTCGGGCCCGAAGGAGTCGGTGTTGCCGCCCGAATGCCAGCACAGCGCACCGGCGCTCTGCCCGGCCAGAACGACCCCGGCCTCCCACGCCTCGCGCAGGGCCACATCCACGCCGTGGAGCCGCCACAGGGCGAGCAGATTGGCCGCGCTCCCGCCCGGAACATAGATCAGGTCCTGCGACAGCAGATGCGCGGTGACGTCCTCGACGTTGGGCATCGGGAACAGCGAAAGATGGCTCACCTCGGCGTCCATCCGGCCGAACACGTCGTACAACCGGGCGACGCGGTCCGCGGGGTCACCGGTGGCGGTCGGCACGAAACAGACTCGAGGGCGGTCCTGCCCGGTCAGGTCGAAGGCGTACCGCATGAGCGGGCTGGGATCGAGGCCATGGCGGGCGTTGGGCAGGAAGGTCCCGCCGCCGATCGCGAGGATGTGCGGCTGTCCATCGGTGCTCATAACGCGCTCCATATTCCGTCTGAGAAACCCCGGAGTGGAGGCCTCAGCGTAACCGTATGGCTACTCAGAGGTTTTTCGCGGGACTTTGGGAGAGTTTTGGGTTGGGGTCCCCGGGTGCATTGAGGGCCTCCGGCCCTCGGCGGTACTCGGCGTTGTGGGGCGTAGGTGAACGGGGATCAGGCCGGGAGCAGATGGGTGAGGGCGGGCGCCAGGGCGGGGTCCTGGAAGCCGAAGCCGGCGGCCAAAAGGCGGCTGGGGAGGATGCGCTGGCTGATCAGGGCGCCCTCCTCGCCGAAGCCGCCGGGGGCCAGCCTCAGGACCGCAGCGGGGACCGCGAGAGGGGCCGGGCGGTGCAGGGCCTTGGCGACGGTCCTGGTGAGTTCGGCGTTGGTCACCGGGAGCGGCGCGGTCAGGTTGACCGGGCCGGCCAGGTCCGAGTCGATCAGGAAGCGCAGGGCGGCCACCTCGTCGCGCAGGGAGATCCAGCTCATCCACTGGCGGCCGTTGCCGAACCTGGCACCCAGGCCGAGCTTGAACGCGGGGAGCATCTTGCCGAGGATGCCGCCCTTGGTGGTGAGCACGATGCCGGTACGGGGGTGGACCACGCGGATGCCCGCGTCGGCCGCGGGCTGCGCGGCGGCCTCCCAGTCCTGCGACAGCTGGGCCAGGAAACCCGCCCCGCGCGGCGCCTCCTCGGTCGTCTCACGGTCTGCGGTGTCGCCGTAGAACCCGACGGCCGAGCCGGAGACGAAGACCCGCGGCGGGCTCTTCAGAGCCGCCAGGGCGTCGGCGAGGGTGCCGGTGCCCAGGATACGGCTGTTGCGGAGCTCTTCCTTGTAGGCCTTGGTCCACAGACCGTCGGCCACCCCGGCCCCGGCCAGGTGCACGACGGCGTCCGCGCCTTCCAGTGCGGCGCTGTCGACCGAGCGGGTCTTCGGCTCCCACCGTGCCTCCTCCGGAGCCGACGGCGCGCGACGCACGAGCCGTACGACGGCACAGCCCTCGTCCCGCAGAGCGGAGACGAGGGCTGTGCCGATGAGTCCCGAGGCGCCACTGACGATCACTTTCATAACGGCAGCGTAACCGGCAGGGGTCAGGCCAAACCGACTTCGGCCTCGAAGTTGCCCTCTTCGAGGCGATGCTTGACCGTCGCGAGGAAGCGGGCGGCGTCCGCGCCGTCCACAAGGCGGTGGTCGTAGGTCAGGGCCAGGTAGACCATGGAGCGGACCGCGATGACCTCGCCCAGCTGCGCGTCGTCGATCACGGCGGGGCGCTTGACGACCGCGCCCGTGCCCAGGATCGCCACCTGCGGCTGGTTGATGATCGGCGTGTCGAACAGCGCGCCGCGCGAGCCGGTGTTGGTCACGGTGAAGGTGCCGCCGCCCAGCTCGTCGGGGCTCACGTTGCCGGTGCGGGTGCGCTCGGCCAGGTCGGCGATCTTGCGGGCGATCCCGGCGAGGTTGAGCTCGCCGGCGTCCTTGATCACCGGGACGAGCAGGCCCCGGTCGGTGTCGACCGCGAAGCCCAGGTGCTCGGCCTCGTGGTAGGTGACCTCATTGCGCTCGGTGTCGATGACCGCGTTGACCTTCGGGTGCACCTTGAGCGCCTCGACGGCCGCCAGTGCGAAGAACGGGTTGAAGGACAGCTTGACGCCCTCGCGGGCGGCGAAGTCGGCCTTGGCCCGGTCGCGCAGCCGGGCCAGCCGGGTCACGTCGACCTCGACGACCGTGGTGAGCTGCGCGGACACCTGCAGCGACTCGACCATGCGCCGGGCGATGGTCTGGCGCAGCCGGGTCATCTTCTCGGTCGTGCCGCGCAGAGTGGACGCGGGTGCGGCCGGAGCGGCCTTGGCTGCGGGGGCCTGGGCGGCCGGAGCGGGCGCGGGTGCGGCCGCGGCCGCCTGCTTGGCACGGGCCGCCTCGAGCACGTCCTGCTTGCGGATGCGGCCGCCGACACCGGTGCCCGTGCCCTCAAGTGAGGCCAGGTCGATGCCGTGCTCGGTGGCGAGCTTGCGGACCAGCGGGGTGACATAGGCGGCGGCGTCCTCGCCGGCCGGCGCGTCGGCCGGAGCGGCCTTGGCCGGAGCCTCCTGGACCGGAGCAGCCGGAGCAGGAGGCTCCGCGGGTGCGGCCTGCTGCGCCGGCGCGGCCGGAGCCGGGGCAGGCGTGGACGGCGGCGGCCAGTCGGCGGGCGTGACCTGCGGCGGAGCGGACGGTGCCTGGGGAGCGGGAGTTTCGGCGGCAGGTGCGGGCTCCGGCTCGGGTTCCGGCTCGGGCTCCGGCTCCGGCTCGGGTTCGGGCTCGGGTTCCGGCTCGGGAGCAGCAGCGGGTGCGGCGGCCGGAGCTGCGCCGCCCTCGCCCTCCTGGGAGATGACCGCGAGCTCGGCGCCGACCTCGACGGTCTCGTCCTC
>JBDSTJ010000017.1:0-3600 GCA_039928335.1 Streptosporangiaceae bacterium
TCACGAAGGACACGAACCGGCTCAGCCGCTCCTCGTCCTCGAGGGTGTCGCGCCACTCGTCGGAGTAGGTCTCGACGTGTCTGGCCATCGCCGCGTCGAGCTCGGCGCAGAGGCCCAGCCGGTCCTCGACGATGACCTCGCGCAGGTAGTCCAGGCCGCCCTCCACGGTCTCCATCCAGCCGGCCGTCCGCTGCAGGCGATCGGCGGTACGGATGTAGAACATCAGGAACCGGTCGATGTAGGTGAGCAGCTCCGCGTCGGTCAGGTCGGTGGCGAACAGGTCCGCGTGCCTGGGCCGCATCCCGCCGTTGCCTGCCAGGTAGAGGTTCCAGCCCTTCTCGGTGGCGATGACGCCGAAGTCCTTGCTCTGGGCCTCCGCGCACTCCCGGGCGCAGCCTGACACCGCCGACTTGAGCTTGTGCGGGGCACGCAGGCCCCGGTAGCGCAGCTCCAGCCTGATCGCCATCGCGACCGAGTCCTGGACGCCGTAGCGGCACCAGGTCGACCCGACACAGGACTTCACGGTCCGCAGCGACTTGCCGTAGGCGTGCCCGGACTCGAACCCGGCGTCGACGAGCCGCTTCCAGATCTGGGGGAGCTGCTCGACCCGGGCCCCGAACAGGTCGATGCGCTGCCCACCAGTGATCTTGGTGTAGAGGCCGAAGTCGCGGGCGACCTCGCCGATCACGATCAGCTTGTCCGGGGTGACCTCACCGCCGGGAATGCGCGGCACCACCGAGTAGGTGCCGTTCTTCTGGAGGTTGGCGAGGAAGTGGTCGTTGGTGTCCTGCAGCGCCGCCTGCTCGCCGTCGAGGATGTGGCCGCCGCCGAGCGAGGACAGGATCGAGGCCACGGCCGGCTTGCAGATGTCGCAGCCCCGGCCCTTGCCGTGTTCGGTGATGAGCTGGGTGAAGGTCGGGATCTGCCTGACCTGGATGATGTCGAACAGTTCGGCCCTGCTGTAGGGGAAGTGCTCGCAGATGGCCTTACTGACCTCGATGCCGGCTGCGGTCAGCTCCGAGTCGAGGATCTTCTTGACCAGGGGGACGCAGCTGCCGCAGGTGGCTCCGGCCCTGGTGCAGCTCTTCACGCCGGGGATGTCGGTCAGTTCGTGGTCGCGGATGCCGCAGCGGATCGCCTCGGCGGTCACGTTGTTGCAGCTGCAGATGACCGTGCCGCCGGGCAGGTCGCCGCCGGCCGCCTCGGTGCCGCCGAACAGGACCTGCTCGGCGCTGCCCGGGAGCCTGCCGCCGACGAAGGCGCGCAGGGTTCCGTAGGACTCGGCGTCGCCGACCAGGACCCCGCCGAGGAGGGTCTGGGCGTCGTCGCTGACCAGAAGGCGCTTGTAGACCCCGGCGATCGGGTCGGTGTAGGTGACGCCGAGCGCGTCGGCGAACGGGTCGCCGAAGCTGGCGACGTCGACGCCCATGAGCTTGAGCTTGGTGGACAGGTCCGCACCGCGGAACGAGGCGGTGCTGGTGTCGGACAGGAGCCGGTCCGCGACGACCTCGGCCATCGAGAAACAGGGCCCGACCAGGCCGTAGACCATGCCGCCGACGAGGGCGCACTCGCCGACCGCCCAGACGGCGGGGTCCTCGGTCCGGCAGGACTCGTCCACGACGATCCCGCCGCGCTCCCCTACCGGCAGGCCGCAGCCGCGGGCCAGTTCGTCGCGCGGCCGGATGCCCGCGGAGAACACGACGACCTCCGCGTCGAGGAACCGGCCGTCGGCCAGGGCGACTCCGGCGACCGACCCGTCGGGCCCGGACCGCAGGCCCTTCATCGGGGTTCCGGCGTGGACCTTCATACCCAGGGCCTCGATATGCCGGCGGAGCATCGCGCCGCCGCCCTCGTCGAGCTGGCGGGGCATCAGCCAGGGGGCGACCTCGACGACGCAGCTGTCCAGGCCGAGGCCCTGGATGGCGCGGGCGGCCTCGAGGCCGAGGAGACCGCCGCCGATGACCGCGCCGGTGGTGCGGCCCGCGGCGTAGGCCCGCAGGCCGTCGAGGTCGTCGATCGTCCGGTAGACGAACACGCCGGGCAGGTCCTTGCCGGCGACCGGCGGGACGAACGGCGCGGACCCGGTGGCGAGCACCAGCGCGTCGTAGGAGAAGGTTCTGCCCGACACGGTGGTCACGGTGCGGGCCGCGCGGTCGATCGCGGTCACCTGGTCGCCGGTGATGAGGGTGACCTCCTCGCCGTGCCCGGGGTAGGCGAGCTCCGCGCCCTCCAGGTAGGTGGTCAGCGCGACCCGGTCGTAGGCGGACCGGGTCTCCTCGCCGAGCACCGTGATCTGCCAGGCTCCGGCGGTGTCCCGTTCTTTGAGCGCCTCGACCAGCCGATGGGCGGTCGGACCATGACCGACCACCACGAGATTCCTACCGGTTACGTCTCCGACTTCCATGCGCTGATCCTCAGCAGGGCGCGTTTCGCGTCCGCGTCTCCTTTGTCACCCCTGTGTTAAAAGACGCTCACTTCGAGATATTCCTGTTGTCACCGCGTGACCTAGTTCCCGACAAATCACCGTTCTTGCCACTAGGGAAAGAACCTACGGTGCTTCCCGGTCACCGTGGGTGCCCGGTTCGACCCGCACCGCGCACACCAGGGACTCCGGCATCCACGCGATCGGGTCCCTGGCGGCGTCGGCCCGATGGAACGGCATGAACACCGAGTCCGCCCGGATCGTGTCGGTCACCCTCGCCCTGGCGACCGAGATCCCCTGGCGGCTGGTGATCCTGACCGGTTCCCCGTCGAGCACACCCAGGCGCTCGGCCAGGTCCGGGTTGAGCTCGACGAACTGCTCCAGCACGGCGTGCCGGGACGGCGCACCGCCCTGGTCGTGCGCCGGGACCTCGCCGGTGGTCAGGTGGATCGGGTACTCCGAGTCGGTGTCCTCGTCGGGGCCCCGGTGCCCGACCGGGGTGAACCTGGCCCTGCCGTCGGGGGTGGCGAACCCGGCCAGGAACGGACGTGCCGTGCCGGGGTGCTGGTCAGCCGTCTGCGGGCACGGCCAGAACAGGCCGCTCTCCTGCTCGGTCCGGTCACCGGCGGTGGTCCAGGGACCCGGGGTCCCCAGCCGCGAGCCCAGGCCCGCGAGGATCTCCAGATCGGTCCTCCCACCGGACTCCCCAGCCCGCTGGGCGGTGGGCAGCACCACATCGGCGCGCTGGGCGGTCTCCGACAGGACGCGATCCGCGACGACCAGCAGGTCCAGGGTGTTGAGCCGCTCCTCGACCTCGGCTGCCCGAGGCGCGGACACGACCGGATCGGAACCGAACAGCAGCAGCGCCCTGGGCCCTCCCCCGGTGCCGAACGCCCGCAGCAGTTCGTACGCCGACCTGCCGGGGCCGGGCAGCACCTCGGGATGGACGCCCCAGACCGACGCCAGGTGCTCACACACCGCCGGATCGGCCACCCCGCGGTGGCCGGGCAGCCGGCCGCGCCGCCCATGGCCGGTGACGCAGCCATAGCCGGACCCCGCGGTGCCCGGCAGTCCGAGCCCGAGGGCGAGGTTGATGAACGCGGTGACGGTGTCGGCGCCCCGGGCCTGCTGCCCGTCCCCGTGGGCGGTGAGGATCAGTGACCTCTGCCCGGCCGCGA
>JBDSTJ010000018.1:0-3395 GCA_039928335.1 Streptosporangiaceae bacterium
GGGCACGGGCCGACCTGAGCCGGTCGACCGCGAGGTTGGTGACGATTCTGACCAGGTACGCCCTGGGGTCGCGGACCGCCGACCGGTCTGCCGACGACCACTTGAGCCAGCCGTCCTGGACCACGTCCTCGGCGTCGGCCGCGCTGGCGAGCATCCGGTAGGCGACGGAGAACAGGACGTTCCTGTGCTCCTGGAAAACGTCCACTTCCGTCTCCTTCAGCCCGGCGTCAGCGCGTCGCCCGGCCACCGTGCGGCCACACCACGGCACCGCCGAAGACCTTCAGCATCCGGAAGGTCTTCCAGGGGCTGCCGCTCACGAACTCCTTGTAGGCCACGGCCCGCTTGCCGGTGAGGAAGAACCGCCGGGGAGTGTCGTCGGGCCGGGTGAACTGGACGACCGCGTCCCGCCGCCCCAGGCTCACCGGCTGGTGGATGTAGCCGAACCGGAAGTTCTTCGGCTCCCTGCCCCTGACCTGGCGGGCGATCGAGGCGGCGGTGTGAGCGGCGGTGGGCATGCCGCTCTGGCACGTCCCGTGGATCACGCCGTAGGGCTGCTGGACCGCGGCCGCGTCGCCGACGGCGTACACGTTCGGGTGCGACACCGACCGCAGCGTGCGGTCGACCACGATCCGGCCCCACGCGTCGACGCTGAACCCGGCCTCGGCCGCCAGCGACGCCACCCGCACCCCGCAGGTCCACAGCACCGCGCCCGCGTCGACGACCTCGCCGTCGGCCAGCTCCACCCCGTCGGGCTGCACCTTGACGACCTCGACCCCGGTGCGGACCTCCACGCCGAGCCGCTCCAGGGCACCGTGCAGGTGGGCGCGCGCCTTCTCGCCCATCATCGCGCCCGGCACCTCGCGGCTGAGCAGGACGACCCGCAGGTCCGGATGCGACTCGGCGATCTCCGCCGCCGCCTCCACACCGGTCAGCCCGCCGCCGGTCACGACGACCTTGCCGATCTCGCCGAGCCGCCGGGCGAACCCCGCTGCCACCTGGGGGCTGTCGAGCGTCCAGGCGTGGGCGGCGACCCCCGGCACCGTCTCGGTGTCGGTGACGCCGCCGAGCGCGTAGACCAGGGTGTCATAGGGCAGGTACTGCCCGTCCTCGAGCCGGACCTCGGCGCCGATGCCGGCCACCCGGCCCTGCACGAACGCGATGCCGGTTCCCTCCAGCATCTCCGGGATCCGCAGGTCCGCCAGTTCCTGGCCGCTGGCGACCTGGTGCAGCCGCAGCCGCTCGGTGAACCGCCCGCCGGCGTTGACCAGGGTCACCCTGACATCGTGCCGCCTGGTCCGCCGGGCGACTCCGAGTGCCGCCAGCATCCCGGTGTAGCCCGCTCCCAGCACGAGAATCTGCTGTCCAGCCATGTCGATCTCCCTCTCTGTACGTGTCGTCTTCGTCACGTCACGTACATGAAGACGGTATCGGCACCGGCGAACGTGACATTAACCCGAGGTGACTCCTGTCACAAGGCTCACCCCAGTGCGACCTCGACGCTCAGCTCGCCGTCGGCTCCGGGCACGAGCAGCAGTTCGGTGATGACCCCGGCTCCTTGCAGGTCGGCGCCGACCAGGTCCGCCTGGGCGCCCCGGACCGTGGCCCTGACGACCTCGGCCCGCATCGACAGCCGCGCCGACGACTTGACCTTGCGGACCTGCCGCAGCGCCTCGGCCGTCACCGTCAGCACCGCCGGGTCACCGCCGCCGGGCAGCTCCGCGGCCGTCGGCCAGGCCGCGACGTGCACGGAGCCGTCCTGCCACCACGACCAGACCTCCTCGGTCGCGTAGGGCAGGAACGGCGCGAACAGCCGCAGCAGGGTCGACAGGGCGGTGCGCAACGCGAGCCGGGCCGACGCCGCCTGCGGCCCGTCGCCGTAGGCCCGGCTCTTGACCAACTCCAGGTAGTCGTCACAGAACTCCCAGAAGAACCGCTCGGTCCGCTCCAGCGCCCTGGTGTAGTCATAGGCCTCGAACGCCGTCGTGGCATCACCGACCACCCGGGCCAGGGAGGTCAGCATCGCCAGGTCGAGCGGCTCGGTGACGTCGCCCTCGGCCGGGCCGAACCCCAGCACGAACTTGGACGCGTTGAGGATCTTGATGGCCAGCCGCCGGCCGACCTTGATCTGCCCGGTGTCGAAGGCCGTGTCGGTGCCGGGCCGCCCGCCGGCCGCCCAGTAGCGGACGGCGTCCGACCCGTACTCCTGGAGCAGGCCGAGCGGGGTGACGACGTTCCCGACCGACTTGGACATCTTCTTGCGGTCGGGGTCGAGGATCCACCCCGACAGTGCCGTGTGCGTCCACGGCAGCGCGCCGTTCTCCAGCTCCGCGCGGACCACGGTGGAGAACAGCCAGGTGCGGATGATGTCGTGGGCCTGCGGCCGCAGGTCGTAGGGGAAGACCCGGCCGAACAGGTCCGGGTCACTCTCCCAGCCGCCGGCGATCTGCGGGGTCAGCGACGAGGTCGCCCAGGTGTCGAGGATGTCGGGGTCGCCGGCGAACCCGCCGGGCCTGCCCCGCTGGTCCTCGGTGTAACCGGGCGGGGCCTGGGCCGACGGGTCGACCGGGAGCTGCGACTCGGCCGGCGCGATCGGGGCGTCGTAGCGCGGCTCGCCGTCGCCGTCCAGGGCGTACCAGACCGGGATCGGGACGCCGAAGAAGCGCTGGCGGGACACGAGCCAGTCACCGGCCAGGCCCTCGACCCAGTTCTCATAGCGCGACCGCATGAAGGCCGGCTGCCAGTCCAGCTCCCGTCCGCGCGCCAGGAGCCGCTCGCGCAGGGCCAGGTCGCGCCCGCCGTTGCGCAGATACCACTGCCGGGTCGTGACGATCTCGAGTGGCTTGCTGCCCTTCTCGTAGAACTTCACCGGCCGGACGACCCTGCGCGGCTCCCCGGCCAGCTCGCCGGACTCGGTGAGCAGGGCCACGAGGCGCTCCTTGGCGGAGAAGACGGTCTTGCCCGCGATCTGGTCGTACGGCGTCGCGGGGACCCCCTGCGGGGCCTCGGCCAGCAGCCTGCCGTCCCGGTCGAGGACGTTACGGATCGGCAGGTCCAGCTCACGCCACCAGATCACGTCGTTGGTGTCGCCGAAGGTGCAGACCATGACGATGCCCGAGCCCTTGGCCGGGTCGGCGAGCCGGTGCGGCCGGACCGGGACCTCGACGCCGAACAACGGCGTGCGGACCGTACGCCCGAAGAGCCCCTGGTAGCGCTCGTCATCGGGGTGCGCGACGAGGGCGACGCAGGCCGGGAGCAGCTCCGGGCGGGTCGTCTCGACGTGGACCGGGCCCTCGGGGCCGTGGAAGACGATCCGGTGGTAGGCTCCGGGGTGGTCGCGGTCCTCGAGTTCGGCCTGGGCGACGGCCGTGCGGAAGGTGACGTCCCACAGCGTCGGG
>JBDSTJ010000019.1:0-9031 GCA_039928335.1 Streptosporangiaceae bacterium
AGCCGGGACAGTTGGAGGCCGCCCCGGTGGCCGTCACCCGGGTGGTCAGCGTTCCCCCGGGGGCGGGCACCGAGTACCGGGCCCCGGCCGTCGAGCCGGTTCCGCCCGCCAGGTCCAACCGCCAGATCATGCTGTCCGGTCCGGCGCTGATCCCCCCCGCGGTGGCCACCGGCCTGCTCACGGGCGCGATGCCCGGCGGCGCGCAGAGCAACCGGACCGTGACGACGACGTTCTTGGCCGGGGCCGTCCCCGTGTTCCTGGCCACGATCCGGTAGTCCACCAGCGCGTCGTGCTGGCGGCCCTGCACGGAGACGGCGAGCTTCGGCGACGCCGCGGCAGACCGCGATCCGGACGCGCTGGGGACGAGCGGCACCGGCTCCGGCACGGCGGCCACCCCGGCCACCGGGCAGGCCGCCCGGCTCTGCGCGAGCGTCAGGCCCTGAGCGAGCGCCAGGTCCTGACCCATCGGGATCAGTGCGGCCCCCAGGAGAGGTGCCGCACCGCCGACCACCACAAGTCTTCTCTTCATGCCGCTACTCACGATTTATCCGCACCTCAGGGATAGGACAGCTGTCACGTCTCTGTGAATCAATCAGTGTTCTGTCTGCAGCGGCGTGAAGGACTGGGAGATCGGAAGGAAGGCAGGCCATCATTTAACGTCCGACACACCATTCACTGGTACTGCGCGTCTCGGAGCAGCGTGAGCCGCCGGGAGGCGAATCCGGTGGAGGACGACTCCGTGGCGGCTTGCCTGGGGACCTTTTTCCGCCGTACACCCGGTCGCTCTCCCCGAGCCCGATCATTGCTCTGCGACGGGGCGCAGGAGAACAGCGGCCCCGCAGGGCCGCTGTTCTCGGGTTCTGGGTCAGCGGGTGAAGGCCGCCAGGGCCGCGGAGATCGGTTCCGGGCGGCCGTCGTTCTGGGCCGCGGCGGCGGTCAGGACGTCCAGGTGCTGGTAGCCGGGGGCGACCAGCACCGTGCCGAAGATGCCGTCGGTCGGCGCTCCGGTCAGGATGCCGTCACCGGCGAGCAGGGTGATCGTCGGATTGGCCTCGATGCCCTCGGGGTGCACGGCGTCCTTGGTGATCTGGGGTGAGGACGCCAGGGCGATGTCGGTGACCAGCTTGGTCGGGAAGAAGTGCTCGGTGAAGTCAAGTGGGTGCTGGGACAGGCTCCTGGCCAGCTCGGCCACGTCGCTGACCTCCTTGGCCGGGGTCGTGAACGGGGTGCCGTCCGCGGACCTGGCGACGGTTCCGTCGATCTGGTCGTAGTCGAGCCAGCCGAAGAGCGGGCCGCCCGGCTCGTCGGGGATCGCCTTCTTCTCGGTGCCCACCAGCTTGGCGAGCCCCTCGAAACCGGGGGTCCGCACCAGGTCGCCGGGGACCGGGAACGACTTGTCCGCGATCTTCCCGCCGCTGAAGAAGCCCACACTGGCCTGCATGAAAGCGAGCGGTTCGGAGTTGTCGTCGAGCAGCGCGCCGAGCACCGCGCTGTTGGTGAGCCGGAAGTCCCGCACCGACGGCGAGCCCTTGAAGAAGGTTCCGTAGTCCTTGGAGAACAGCAGCCGGTAGGTGTTGTCGGTGTTGGAACTCGACGGTATGTAGGTGGCCAGGTCGGACAGGCCCCCGGGCTTGAGGTCGGCGGACAGGCCGGCGATCGCGAGGAGGTTCATCGTCTCGGAGTTGATGACCGCCGGAGCCGACAGGGTCCTGGGGATGATGCCGAGGTTCAACCCGGCCTTGACGAACTCGGGGCCGAGGTCGACACCGGGGGTGGTGGCGGTCGGCACGGCCTGCTCCTGGGCGGTGCCGGGCAGGCGGGTGCTGATCTGGGTGTCGAGGGCGAAGTAGCCGGAGCACTGGTTGAAGCCGGCGTCGCTCTTGGTCGCGGGGTCGTGGTCGAAGTCCCACTGGGCGAAGAACGCCGTGATGATGCCGCCGAGCGAGTGGCCGCCGCACATCGTCTTCTCCCTGCGCACCGCGGCGTCCGGCAGTTCGCTCACCATGAGGTCGTACTGGTCGCGCACGGTCTGCTCGAGGCCGACGTTCTGCAGCCACTTGACCTGGTCGTTGGTCGGGTAGCCCGCGAACGCACGGCCGTCGATCTTCTTGTTGCGGTAGTAGTAGTCGACCGCGACATGGCTGTCCTTGGCGGCGAGACCCGCCAGGACGCCGGTCTGGTCCTCCAGGCAGTTCGACCGCCGGTCCAGGGCCCAGAACTCCAGGTGCCCGCCCCGCGCGGCGGCCTGGGCGATCGTGTTGCGGGCCACGCTGTCGAACGCCCCCGCACCTTCCAGGACCCCCGGCTGCGCGATCAGGATCCGGTCGGCGTCGACGGACTTCGCCGGGCCGTTCACATCGCGGAACCGCAGGTAGGACAGCCAGTCGCAGGCTTCGGGGTGGGCTCCGGCCGAGGCGGGCAGCGGTACCTTCACCCGGACCACGCTCTCGGCCACGCCGGTCACCGGCGAGCTCGTGACGACGGGGGTCTCCGTCCGGGACTCCGCCGCGTGCACCGGGACGGCGGTGGTGCAGGTGAGGACGATGGTGCCGGCGATGGCGAGGACGATGGCGAGGACAGGGACAGGGACCAGCAGGAGGTTTCTGGACCGGGGTGGGGACATCAGGTGCTCCTCAGCTGATCTGCTCGATGGCGAACTGGGCGCCCTGGTTGTTCATGCCGTTGAAGAAGTAGGTCAGGTGCGCCAGGACGTTGCCGGTGCTGCCCTGGCAGACGAAGTCGCCCTTCTCGCAGAAGTCCCTGATCCGGCCCGTGTAGGCGGCAAGTTCGCCCTTGGTCCTGGGCTTGTCACCGCTCTTGCCCGCTTCGGGCGTCCCGGCGTTGTAGGGCTCGCCGGCGACGAAGCGCGGGTCGCCGTACAGGACGATGGCGGCGATCCGGCCGGGCACCGCCGCGGAGACCTCGCCGGCGTTCTTGCCCACGAGCCGGTTGGCGGGCGGCACGAGGGAGTCGCCGGTGACCTGGGCGCCCTGGGAGTAGCCGACCAGCACATAACGCTGGTCGGGGCAGGCCTGGGCCTCGTCGTTGAGCAGCTTGACCAGGGCGGTCACGCCGGCCTCCGGGCTCTTGTCCATGTTCGGCGCGGCCGGGTACACCAGCTCGGTGTACTTGGTCCGGCCCGGCAGCGCCTTGGCGATCTGGTCGCCGATCGGCTTCTGCAGCCAGCTGCCGTCCTGCGGCTCGAAGGTGCCCCGGGAGGAGACGATGCTGACCGGCTTGCAGTCCGCGGCGGCTGCGGTCGTGGCGGCTGCGGGTGCTGACAGGGCGAGGGCGGCCACCCCGCCTGAGGCCACGGCGACTGCCGCGCTCGCGCGGACGATGCGGTGCTTGACCATGCTGCGGTGGACCATGCTGCGACTCCTGATGATGACGTCGGCTGGGCCGCCCACTCTCGTCCGGCGACGGCGGCGTCGATAGTCAGCCTGTGCAGACGCCGTGGCCCGAGATTGTTACGGCAGCAACAAACTGAGATACGGCGGCACAACCTCGGCGCGCTGCTGCGGCACGTCCACCTGGAGGGCGCGGTCTCGCGCGCCGTCCTGGCCCACCGGATGGGGCTCAACGGCAGCACGATCCTGGGACTGACCACGGGCCTTCGCCGACCTGCTCACCGACCCGACGGACGTCCTGGCCGCGCATTCGTCCAGCTGAGATCTCGCTGCCTCCCCTCGCCGGTCCAGGCGTCGCCCGGAGACGCCGGCATTGCGTAGCCTGGGAAGAGCAGACTCCGCCCCACCGTTTCCGCGCGTCCCGGGGCTGCCTCAGCAAGGAGACGTCATGTTCATTCAGGTCATCCAGGGCCCGGCCGGCGACGCCGACGCGCTGCGCACGGCGAGCTACCGGTGGACCCATGAGCTCGGCTCGACCTCGATCGGCTGGCTGGGCTGCACCTCGGGCGTGACCGAAGAAGGGATCTTCTTCAGTGCCGAGCGGTTCGAGTCCGAGCAGAAGGCGATCCTGGAGGGCGGCCGGCCGGGCCGGCGTCGCTGGTGGTCGGAGATGTCACGCAACCTCACCGGGCACGCGAGGTTCGTCAACTGCCGGGACGTCGAGGTGTACGCGTTCGACCCGACTGCGATCGACAAGGCGGAGTACATCCAGATCGTCCAGGGCCGGGTGACGGACACCACGCTGATGCGGGCCCTGCTGCGGAGCATGGAGAAGGAGATGTCCGTGGACCGCCCGGACCTGCTGGGCTCCACGCTCGCGCTGCACCCCGACGACGGCTACACGCACCTGCTGTACTTCACCTCCGAGGACGACGCGCTCGCTGCGGAGCAGCGCGAGATCCCGCCGCGGATCAAGTCGATGATGGACACGATCTACGAGTTGCACGTGACCGCCCCGCGCTACCACCTCCTCACCGCCCCCTGGATCCACTCCCGCCGCGAGACCCGCTGAGGCTCACCCTCCAGGCCCGCCGCGAGAATCGCACGATTGGTTAAGGACAACCCCCGCCGGAGGCCAAGTTCCCCGGTGTGACCATCCCGCGCGGGCGCATCGTCGGAGTGCGTGATAATCACTACCCAGAGTGACTATCCGTTCCCCGAAGGGCACCAGCTGAATGTCTGTTCTCACCTCCGAGATCGCCACCCCGACGCCGACCGCCGAAGGTCCGAATACCCTAATTCAGGCCCTGCAGGAGCATGCGAGGTCCCGGCCGGACCACCCCGCGGTGACCTTCCTCGACTACGGCCAGAGCCCTTCGGGCCAGTCGACCACCATCACCTACCGTGACCTCGACCAGCGTGCACGCAACGTGGCCGAGCAGCTGACGCCCGGCGACCGGGTGGCTGTCCTGTGTCCGCAGGGCCTGGACTACGTCGCGGCGTTCCTCGGTTGCCTCTACGCCGGCGCGATCGCGGTGCCCCTCTACGCCCCCGAACCCTTCCGGTCCACCGCGGGCCTGACCGCGACCCTCGGCAACGCGCGCCCGCGACTCCTGCTCACCACGGGCCGGTCCCTCGCCGCGGTCGCCGAGGTCAGCGACGTGCCGGCGCTCTGCGTCGACGGACTCGCCCCGGACACCGGCCGACGGCCCACAGCCCCGGACCGGGACTCCGTGGCCTACCTCCAGTACACCTCCGGTTCGACCAGCGCTCCGCGCGGCGTCGTCCTCAGCCACGGCAACCTGGCCTGGTCCGCGCACCAGTGCGCGCAGGCCTTCGGCGTTGACGGGGACTCACGGGTGGCCGTGTGGCTGCCGCTCTTCCACGACATGGGCCTGGTCGCCGGGGTGGCGCTGCCGCTGGCCGCCGGTGCGCACAGCGTCCTGATGGACCCGATGGCGTTCGTGCAGCACCCCCTGCGGTGGCTGCGCGCCCTCAGCGAGCACCGGGCGACCTACACCGCCATCCCCAACTTCGCGCTCGACATGTGCGTCGACCGGACCACCGAGGCGGACCGGGCCGGGCTCGACCTCAGCCACCTGACTGCGGTGACCAACGGCAGCGAGCCGGTCCGGGCCCGCTCGCTGTGCCGGTTCGCCGCGGCGTTCGAGATCGCGGGCTTCGACCCGGCCGCGCACGCGCCGAGCTTCGGGCTCGCCGAGGCGACCGTCCTGGTGACCGCCAAGCCGTACCGCACCCGGCCCGCCGTGATCACCTGCGACCGGGCCGAACTGGACCAGGGCCGGGTCCGGCTCGCCGACCCGGCCGTGACGTCCACCCGGCAGCTCGTCGGCTGCGGGGCGCCGGTCAGCCAGGACGTCCGCGTCGTCGACCGGGACGGCCGCGGCGACCTCGGCGTGGACCGGGTCGGCGAGGTGTGGGTGCGCGGGCCGAACGTCGGATCCGGCTACTTCGAGCGGGCCGACCCGCTGACCTTCACCGAGAGGGGCTGGCTGCGCACCGGCGACGCCGGGTTCCTGCACGACGGCCAGCTCTACCTCGCCGGCCGGTACAAGGACCTGATCGTCCTCGACGGCCGCAACCACCACCCGTCCGACCTCGAGGCGACCGTCGAGGCGGCGATCCCCGGGATCCGCCGGGGACACCTGATCGCCTTCTCCGCCGACGTCGACGACATCGAACGGCTGGTCATCGTCGCCGAGCAGGCCAGGGGCACCGGCCAGGACCCGGCGCAGACGCTCCGGCTGGCCCGCCGCGCCGTCACGATGGCGCACGGGGTCGAGTTGCACGACTTCCGGCTGACCGCCCGGGGCAGGCTGCCCAAGACCACCAGCGGCAAGCTCCAGCGGAACGCCTGCCGCGACCGCTATCTCGCCGGCGGATACGACGCATGACCGAACTGGAGACCTGGCTGGAGCGGACCGCCGCCGGCCGGCTGGGGCTGCCCTGTCTCGGCCTGGACGTGCCGCTGGTGGAGTGCGGGTTCTCCTCGCGCGACGCCGTCGCCTTCACCGGCCTGATCGCCGAGCACCTCGGGATCGCGCTCGCGCCGACCCTGCTGTGGGCGCACCCCACGATCCGCAGACTGGCCGCGCACCTGAACGCCGCCGAGCCCGGCCGACCCGCCGCCGTACCCGCCCGCCACCCGCTGGACGCCCTGCTCGACGCCGCCGAACGGAGCCCGACCCGATGACCTCGATCAGTGAGCGCCTCGCCCGGCTGCCCGCGGCGGGGCGCGCCCAGTTCGACGGTGCGCTGACCGCCCAGGCCGAGACCGTGGCGGCCGAGCCGATCGCCCTGATCGGGGCCGGCTGCCGGCTGCCCGGCGGGGCCGACTCCCCGGCCGCGCTCTGGCGGCTGCTGATGGCGGGCCGCGACGCCGTTCGGGAGGGACCGCACGACCGGTGGGACGTCGAGGCGTTCTATCAGCCGCAGGCACGCGGCCGGTCGGCCAGCCGGTGGGGCGGGTTCCTCGACGATGTGGCCGGGTTCGACGCGGCCGCGTTCGGGATCCCACCCGCCGAGGCCGCCGCGATGGACCCGCAGCAGCGGATGCTCCTCGAGGTCGGCTGGGAGGCCCTGCAGCACGCCGGCATCGTCCCGGCCGACCTCGAGGGCAGCCCCACCGGGGTTTTCGCGGGGCTGTGCCACACCGACTACCTGCTGCGGCTGGCCGGCCGGTGGGAGGAGCTCGACGCCTACACCGGCACGGGCAACGCGCACAGTGTCGCCGCCGGCCGGCTGTCCTATCTCCTCGGCCTGACCGGGCCGAGCATCGCCGTCGACACGGCCTGCTCCTCCTCGCTGGTCGCCGTGCACCTGGCCTGTCAGAGCCTCCGCCTGCGCGAATGCGACGTGGCGCTGGCCGGCGGGGCCAGCCTGCTGCTGAGCCCCGAGAACATGCTCACCATGTCGGCCTGGGGGATGTTCTCCCCGACCGGCCGCTGCCGGAGCTTCGACGCACGGGCCGACGGCATGGTCCGGGGCGAGGGCGCGGCGATGGTCGTGCTCAAACGGTTGGCCGACGCGCTGGGTGACGGCGACCGGGTGCTCGCCGTGGTGCGCGGTTCCGCGGTCAACCAGGACGGCCGCTCCCAGGGGCTCACCGCTCCGCACCCCGGCGCCCAGCAGGCCGTCATCGGGGCGGCGCTGGACCGGGCCGGGGTCGATCCGGCTTTGGTCGGCCTGGTCGAGACGCACGGCACCGGCACGCCGCTGGGCGACCCGATCGAGTTCGGCGCGCTCGCGGCCGTCTACGGCGCGCGACCCTGCGCACTCGGGGCGCTCAAGACGAACATCGGCCACACCGAGGCGGCCGCGGGCGTCGCCGGGCTGCTCAAGGCCGTGCTGTGCCTGCAGCACGCGACCGTGCCGCCGAACCTGCACTTCCGCAGTTGGAACCCGAAGATCGCCGCCGAGGGTTCGGGCTTGTTCGTCCCGACCGAGCCGGTCCCCTGGCCGCAGGAGCAACAGCGGTACGCCGCCGTCTCGTCCTTCGGCGTCAGCGGCACCAACGCCCACCTGATCCTCGAACAGGCCCCCACCCAGGCGCACGCGGACGATCCACCACGCGCAGCGGAAGCCGGCGACGGGGTGATGGTCATTCCGTTGTCCGCGGCGACGCCGGAGGCGCTCCGGGCGACGGCTTCGCGGGTTGCGGCCTGGCTGCGGGCCGAGGAGCCCGCGCTGGTGGACGTCGCGCACACGCTCGGGATGCGCCGTGATCATGGGCCGGTACGGGCGGCTCTGCAGGCCGCCGACGTGGCCGGGCTCGTCACCGGACTCGACGGGGTGACCGCGAGCGCGCACCGGGTCTCCGGCAGGCCCGTCTGGCTGTTCTCCGGGCAGGGTTCCCAGCTCACCGGCATGGGGCGCGACCTCATGCGGTCCCATCCGGCCTTCGCCACGGCCGTTGCGGAACTCGACCCGCTGATCGTCGAGGAGGCCGGTTTCTCGGTCCGGGAGGTCCTCCTGGAAGGGCGCGAGGAGACCGCGATCGACCGGGTCCAGCCGATCCTGTTCACCGTGCAGGTGGCCCTGGCCGCCGTGTGGCGGGCGATGGGCGTGCAGCCCGGCGCGGTCATCGGACAGTCCATGGGCGAGGTCGCGGCGGCCGTCGTCGCCGGGGCCCTCACCCCGCAGGACGGGGTCCGGGTGATCTGCCGCAGGTCCGGGCTGCTGCTCCGGATCGCCGGGCTGGGCGCGATGGCCTCGGTCGACCTGCCGCACACCGAGGTCAGGCTCACTCCGGGCACCTCGGTCGCCGTCATCTCCTCCCCGGGCACGACCGTCGTCGCCGGCGACCCCGAGGAGATCCGGGCGCTCGTGACGGGCTGGGACCGGCGCGGCCTGCTCGCCCGCCTGATCGCCGCGGATGTGGCCAGCCACTCCCCGCAGGTCGACTGCCTGCTCGACGACCTGGCCGTGCTCCTGGCCGACCTGCGGCCGCAGACCCCCCGGATCCCCTACTACTCGACGGTCGGCCGGAGCACACCCGGGTTCGACGCCGCCTACTGGGTGGCGAACCTGCGCGAACCCGTCCGGCTGACCGACGCGGTCACCGCGGCCGCCGCCGACGGGCACCGGACCTTCCTGGAGATATCGCCGCACCCGGTGCTGACCTTCGCGGTGGCCGAGACGCTCGGCGACGACGCCGTGGT
>JBDSTJ010000020.1:0-5073 GCA_039928335.1 Streptosporangiaceae bacterium
TCGAACGTCAGGCGCACGTCCGGCCGTCCTGCGACAGCGTCAAGCATCTGCTCGAACTGCCCGATCCCCACCCAGGTCAGGTTCTCTCCCGGGTCGAGCGCGCGCCCCCGCGGCCCAATTCCGTGCACGGTAAGATTGATAATTATGGCCGACTGAAACATGCCCCTCGTCATTCGTCGCACTTCAGCATTGTGAACGGAAATCTTCGGGGCACGGCCGCCTTCCGCAGATTATTGTTGTCCATTTCCGGACGCGGGAGCCTCTGGCGACGATCCGGGAATCAGGTTAGACCTGTTGTTACGCCATAACACCCACCGAAATGCGGAGGCGCGGGGGTGCTGGGGCAATGCGGATGCAGGGGCGAAGCTGAGGGGCACAAGTGACCGTCATCGACGGTGCTGGGACGACCGGGGCAAACAGGCGGGTGAGGGCGGCAGTACCACAGGTCAAGTGGGTGGCCCACTATGGCCGCACGGTGGCGTTCGGAGACGCCTTCTGTGCGCTGGCGGCCGGATTGGTGGGATTCGATGTGCGTTTCGGCGGGCAGCCGTGGACACCGTGGCATTACCTCGCGGTCGCACTGGGACTCCCGCTGGCCTGGATACCGTGGCTTGCCCTGGCGGGGGCCTATGACGGCCGTTTGTTCGGCGCGGGATCCGACGAATACCGACGGGTACTGCACGCGGGAGTGAGTCTCACCGCAGCCGTGGCAATGGTGTCATATGCCGCAAAAGCGGAAGTGGCACGCGGTTTCGTGCTGGTGACCCTTCCGTTGCTGGCATTGTTGACGCTCTGGTCCCGCTACCGGTTCCGCAAGCGCCTGCACCGCCGGCGGTCCGGCGGCGACTGCATGCGCCGCGTCGTGGCGGTCGGGCACCGGTCGGCCGCCGCGGACCTGATCCGCGAGCTGGGCCGGACCCCCTACCACGGGATGGAGATCGTCGCGGTCTGCACGCCGGGCCACAGCCGGGAGCCGCTCGGCTCGGTCCCGGTGGTCGGCGGGCTCGACGAGGTACCCGGCGCGGTGTTCGAGACCTCCGCCGACGCGATCGCGGTGCTCGCCTGCCCCGAACTCGACGGCCGGCTGCTGCGCCGGCTCGCCTGGCAGCTGGAGAAGACCAGCACCGAGATCTTCGTGGCCCCGGCACTGCTGGAGGTCGCCGGGCCGCGCACCACGATCCTGCCGATCGCCGGGCTGCCACTGCTGCACGTGGACCACCCGAAGCTCACCGGACCGCGGCGGCTGCTCAAGCGGGTCTTCGACGTGACGATGTCCGCGCTGGCACTGCTGCTCCTGGCCCCGCTGATGCTCCTGATGGCCCTGGTCATCAGGTCCACCGACCCGGGTCCCGCACTGTTCGTACAGACCCGGATCGGCCGGAGCGGACGCGAGTTCGCCATGATCAAGTTCCGGACGATGGTCGACGGGGCCCACCGCTGCCAGCCCGCCCTGACCGACCACAACCACAACGACCGGGTCCTGTTCAAACTCAAGGACGACCCCAGGCTGACCCGGATCGGCGGCTGGCTGCGCCGCCACTCCATCGACGAGCTGCCCCAGCTGGTCAACGTGCTGCGCGGCGAGATGTCCCTGGTCGGGCCCAGGCCGCCGCTGCCCGAAGAGGTCAACCACTACGGCGAGGACGTGCACCGGCGGCTCGTGGTCAAGCCAGGCCTCACCGGGCTCTGGCAGGTCAGCGGCCGCAGTGACCTGCCCTGGGACGAGGCGGTCCGGCTCGACCTGCACTACGTCGAGAACTGGTCGCTCGTCCTGGACATGCAGATCCTCTGGAAGACGGTCTCCGCCGTCACCAACGGCTCCGGGGCCTACTTAGCGAGGCCGCCGGAGGTCGAGCCCGCCGAGCAGGACGAACAGGCACAGCAGGACGAGAAGGCCGCCGGACAGGGCGAGAGCCTGGCCGGCCACGAGGGCGTCCGGCGAGACCAGCAGCTGCGGGTCGGGAGCGGCCCGGACCTGGATCATCGTCCTCGCGCCCGCGATCGAGCCCAGGACGGCACCGGCCGACGCGCCGGCGGCGAGGAAGCCCGCGACGAGGAGGTGGCCGGGTCCGCGGCCGACCCGCAGCAGCGCGCTCCGGCGGCCGAGCAGGACGAGCGCGGCACACAGCCAGGCCAGCACGAGGCAGCCGCTGCCGACCGTGTCGGAGGGCCGGTGCATTCCGGCGGTGACCGACAGCGCGCCGACGCCGACCGCCGCCGAGGTCAGCGCGAACACCACCGGCCGGAACCGGTGCGGGGTGACCAACACCAGGGCGCACATCACCCCGAGCGCGGCCGCGGTGTGCCCGCTCGGGAAGCTCTGGTTCTGCTGGTGGTCGACCGCGTCGAGGATGTGCCGGTGCCGCGGCCCCGGATCGAACAGGGCGGGGCGGACCAGCAGCCGGCGCAGCAACCGGGCGGTGAGCACCGGGCCGACGGCGATGGCGGCGGCGGCGCACGCGGCGGGCCGGCCGCCCCGGCGCAGGCCCGCCGAGGCGACCAGTGCCAGGGCCGCGACCATGGTCCACGGGCTGAGCAGGCTCAGCGCCCCGGTCCGGTGCGGCGAGCCGTCGGCGGCCTGGAGCACGGCGTCCTCGAACCGCTGACCGGTCGGGGTCCACACGGCCAGGCCGTAGACGGCGGCGGCCAGGACCAGGCAGGCCGACCCGGCGAGCACTGCCCGCCGGGTCGGGTCAGGCGGTGCTCCGATAGAAGACGATGGAGTGGTCGAGCCCGGTTTCCGCCCGGTCCCAGAAGTCATAGCGCTCCAGCCACGGCCTGCTCGCGAAGATCTCGTCCTTGGTCGGATTGCCGTAGGCGATGCGCAGCCCCCGGCCGCCGGTGCCGGCGTGGATCCGGTCCAGCACCTTCTGGAGCGTCTCGGCCCCGAACGGGTCGAAGAGGGTGAAGACCGTCGCACCCGTGTAGTCGAAGTCGGCCGCCGAGCACTCGTACACGCTGATCGGGGTGCGCCCCCCGCGCAGCCGGGCCGCGTTGGCCCTGGCCTCGGCGCAGAGCTCCGCCGACAGGTCGATGCCGATCACCTGCCGGACCCGGTGCCTGGCTGCCAGGGCGAGCACCCGGCCCTTGCCGCTGCCGACGTCCACGAACACGTCGTCGGGCTGGAGATCGAGCGCCCGGATGATCCTGCCGACCGCCCGGTAATTGAGCGTCGCGTAGTGATTGGCGTCGGGATGGTGCACGGCCACGACGCCCCGGGTACGAATTCCCAGCCGGGTCTCCCACCATAGATTGTTGAGTCGATCGGACATTCTGTTGTTGATATGTTCGACCGGCACATTGGGCACCGTTCAGCACCTCACGTCTCCGCATGGGCAACACGTCCATGGTCGGTCAATCGCCTGCGACAATCCGCGAAATCCCCTGATCAGGCCGCTTACGGCCAATTCACTGGAGGCTATGGCACCGAGGCCATTTCCCGATGCAGAGTGACGATCTGACGCCGACCACCGGAGGCAGCGGCAGATGACCGAGCACCAACTCCGCGCGGGCGACCCGGTCCGGGTCCGATCGCGCGAGGAGATCCTGGCGACCCTCGACGAGAACGGCAGAATCGGCGGACTTCCGTTCATGCCGGAGATGCTGGCCTTCGCCGGCACCGAACAACGGATCTACAAACGGGCCGACAAGACCTGCGACACGATCCACCAGACCGGGACGCGCCGCCGGATGGAGCGGACCGTGCACCTGACCGGGGCCCGTTGCGACGGGAGCGCGCACGGCGGCTGCCAGGCCGCGTGCCTGCTGTACTTCCGGGAGGAGTGGCTGGAGCCCGGCGGTCCCCGCGTGAAGCAGGCCGGCGCGTCGATCGAGACCCTCTATGACGACACCCTGCAGGAACCCGGCGAGCCCCGGTTCCGCTGCCAGGCCACCGAGGTGCTGAACGCCAGCGAGGGCGGCCTCGGCCCGTACGACCTGGGCCAGTACGTCACCGACGTCCGCACCCGCAACGAGCGGCCCGGCAACGTGCTGCGCGGGCTGCTGATCCTGGCGTTCAACATCTTCCAGCGCCGCACGCTGCGGCTTCCGGTCCGGCTGCGCATCCACGGCGGCGCGGAGTACCCCTGGGTGCAGGGCCGGGTCGAGGGGCCGACGCCGCCGTCGGAACGGCTCGGGTTGCAGCCGGGCGAGCTGGTCGAGATCAGGAGCCGGGCCGAGATCGAGGCGACGCTCCGGCTCGACAACAAGAATCGCGGGATGCTGTTCGACGCCGAGATGCTGCAGTTCTGCGGCCGGCAGGCGCGGGTGCTCGACCGGGTCGACAAGATCATCGATGAGCCCACCGGGCGGATGATCGAACTGTCGGACTGCCTGATCCTCGAAGACGTCCACTGCCTGGGTCGCTACTACCGGCACTGCCCCAGATCGATCTATCCGTACTGGCGGGAGGCCTGGCTGCGCCGGGTGAAGGAAGCTGGGTGAGGTCCCGGCAGGACAACGCCTTCGACCTCCTGCGCCTGGTCGGAGCCGTCGGGGTCGTCGCCCAGCACAGCTGGGTGCTGGCCGGGTCCGGCGACCCGATGGGCCCGTTCAAGGGCGTGTCGCTCATGGTCGACGCGTTCTTCGCGGCCAGCGGGTACCTGATCACCTCGAGCTGGCTGGCCGACCCGTCCGCACGCCGGTTCGGCCTGCGGCGGGCCCTGCGGATCTATCCCGCCTACGCGGTGGTGATCGTCCTCGCCGCGCTGGTGGTCGGCCCGCTGGCCACCGACCTCAGCCCGGGTGCCTACTTCGGCAACCCCCTGACCTGGGAGTACCTGGGCAAGAACCTGCTGATCCTGCCGATGACCTATGACCTGCCCGGGGTCTTCACCGGCAACCCGCTGCCGCTTGTGGTCAATGGTTCGCTCTGGTCGCTGCGCCTGGAGATGATCTGCTACGTCCTGGTGGCCTTGCTGGGACTGGCCCGCCTGGTCAACCTCCGGGTCGTGTCGGTCCTGCTGGTGGCCATGGTCACGATCACCGTGCTCGTGCACGCGACCGGTCACCCCGGGGTCCTGGTCCCGCACCTCCTGCTCGGCTCACACGCCGAACAGATCTCGCTGTTCCTCG
>JBDSTJ010000021.1:0-3012 GCA_039928335.1 Streptosporangiaceae bacterium
CCCGACGACCAGTTCGCCGTCGGGCCGGGGCACGAGGTACATCGAGAATCCCCGGACCAGGCCCCGGGTGGCCCGGGTCATGAACGGACCGGGCGAGCGCAGCCTGATCACCTCGCCCTTGACCGGGCGGATCGGCGGTAGCACGTCGCCGGGCAGGCCCAGGTCGCCCGACCAGCTGCCGGCCGCGAGCACGATCTGCCCGGCGTCCAGCACGGTGCCGTCCTCCAGGAGCACACCCGTGGCGCGGTCCGAGGCGATGACGATGCTGGCCGCCCTGAGCCGGACGAACCGGACGCCCGCCCGTTCGCAGGCGGTCAGCAGCGCCGCGGTGAGCCGCCGGGGGTCGGCGGACCCGTCGTCGGGGGCGAGGATCCCGCCGCGCACCGCGGGGGCCAGCATCGGTTCCAGCCTGCGGCACTCCCGGCTGGTCAGGGCCTCGGTGTGCACGCCCAGGGACTGCTGGAACTCGTGCTGGTCCCGCAGGAACGCCAGGTCGTCACCGTCATAGGCGACCGACAGGACGCCGTTGGAGCGATGGGCGATCTCCTGCCCGGAGGCCTCCAGCAGGCCGGCCGCGAAGTCCGGATAACGGTCCCGGGAGTCGATCCCGAGCTGGAGGTGGTCCTCCTCGCCGTACTGGAGTTCCCCGACCGGGGTCAGCATGCCCGCCGCGACCCGGGACGCGCCGCTCGCCGGGGCCGGATCGACCAGGGTCACGGGGAGGCCGCGCTGAGCCGCCCGCCAGGCGATGCCCAGGCCGATCACACCCGCGCCGATGATCACGTTCAAGGTCGCTCCCTTCGCCGGCATGATCCGGATCAGGTCCTGGCGGTCAGGGGCGGTACCCCACTCTCAGCCCGTTGCACCGGGCTCCCGCGCATTTACTCCCCTAGCGTACGGCCTGAGCTGCGGTGATCAGCCGTCCGGGACACCCGTCCGCCGGAGCAGGGGACCCCACCTATTAGGGTTCGGGCCCATGGAACGCGTCATCGTTGCCGGCGGCGGACTCGCCGGGGTCCGCTCGGTCGAGGCTCTGCGTGCCAGGGGCCACACCGGGCGGATCACCCTGCTCGGGGCCGAGACCCACGAGCCCTACGACCGCCCGCCGCTGTCCAAGGCCGTGCTGACCGGCGGCCGGGACGACACCACCGTCAACGCCGACTGGGCCGCCCTCGACTGTGAGCGGCTGTTCGGCCACCGGGCCACCGGCCTGCGGGTGCACGACCGGATCGTCGAGTCGACCGCCGGCGAACTGGCCTATGACGGCCTGGTGATCGCGACTGGTGCGGACCCGATCCGGCTGCCCGGCCAGGGCCGCCAGCACGTCATCCGGACCATCGACGACGCACGCGCCCTCCGCGACGGGCTCACCCCCGGCCGCCGGATCGTGGTCGTCGGGGCGGGCTGGATCGGCGCGGAGGTCGCGACGTCGGCCGCCGGACTCGGTTGCGCGGTAACCGTGATCGAAGCCGCAGACACCCCGCTCGCGGTCGCGATCGGCCCGGAGATCGGTGCGCTGACCGTGCCCTGGTACGCCGAGGCCGGGATCGAGCTGCGCTGCGGTGTCAAGGTCGCCTCGATCGACGAGGGCGGCATCTCGCTGGCCGACGGCGGCTGGATCGACGCCGACGAGGTCGTCGTGGGCGTGGGTGTGCGGCCCTCCCTGCACTGGGTCAGCGGCCTCGAACAGGCCAACGGGATCGTGGTCGACGCCTCGCTGCGCACCGAGCGCCCCGAGATCGTCGCGGTCGGCGACTGCGCGGCCTGGTGGTCGGGCCGGTACGGCAGGCGGCTGCGGGTCGAGCACTGGGACATGGCGCTCAACGCCCCCGAGGTCGCCGCGGCCACGCTCCTGGGCCAGGAGGCGGTCTACGACGACCCGCCCTACTTCTGGTCCGAGCAGTTCGGGCGGATGGTCCAGTATGCCGGGCACCACCCCGCCGCCAGTCAGATGATCTTCCGTGGGGACCCAGCGGAGCCCAAGTGGGCGGCCTGCTGGCTCAGCGGCGACCGGCTCGAAGCCGTCCTCACCGTCGACAAGCCCCGGGACCTCGTGCAGGCGCGGCGGATCATCACGGCCGGCACCCCGGTGGACCCGGCCCGCCTGGCCGACCCTTCAGTCGCGATCCGCGACGCGGTTAGACTCGATGGGTGACTGAGACGTACGACATCGACCCGGAGATCAACGCGCTGGTGGGGGAGTGGTTCGACCTCAAGGAGGCCGCGACCGCCCTGGGGCTCAACCAGAACCGGGTGAAGCAGCTGGTCAACGACGGCCAGCTGCTCGGTCTGCCGTTCAGGGGCGGACTGCTGATCCCGGTGGCCTTCTTCGACGACAAGGAGATCGTCAAGAAGCTCTCCGGGACCCTGGTCCAGCTCAAGGACGCGGGCTTCACCGACCTCGAGTCGCTGCGCTGGCTGTTCGCCGACGACGGCCTGCCGGGCTCGCCGATCCAGGCGCTCCGGGAGAACCGGGGCACCGAGGTGCGCCGCCGGGCCCAGGCCCTGGGGCTCTGAGCCGTGTCCGCCCACCTCGTCAGCGAGCACGCAGTACGGCTGCGGGCCAGACTCGACCGGGCCCGCCTCTACCTGTGTACCGACGCCCGCGAAAGCCGGGGCGACCTGCCCGGGTTCCTCGACGCGGTCCTCGCGGGCGGGGTGGACGTCCTGCAGCTCCGCCAGAAGGGCCTGGAGGCCGCGCAGGAGATCGAGCACCTCGGGGTCTTCCGGGAGGCCTGCGACCGCCACGGGGCGCTCCTGGCGGTCAACGACCGGGCTGACGTGGCCTACGCCGTCAAAGCCGACGTCCTCCATCTCGGCCAGGACGACCTGCCCGTACCGGTCGCCCGCCAGATCGTCGGCGGGGACATCCTGATCGGCCGCTCCACCCACTCGGCGGACCAGGCCGACGCGGCCGCCGCCGAGCACGGTGTGGACTACTTCGCCGTCGGTCCCCTCTGGGCGACGCCCACCAAGCCGGGCCGGCCCGCCGCCGGACCGTCGTTGGTCTCC
>JBDSTJ010000022.1:0-3423 GCA_039928335.1 Streptosporangiaceae bacterium
GCCGTACACCCTGATCTCAGCGGCTACGACGGAACAGCGACCGCGCTCCCCCCGGCGGGAAAGGACCGCAGCGCGCCGGCCACCTCGACGTTCAGTCCGAGGAGGCCCACGACGGCGTCGGCCTCCCGCACGGTCATCCGCTGCTGGCCCAGCAGCGCCGAGGTGGTCCAGACGGGGTGCTGGTCCACCGCCTCCGCGATCTCCGAGAAGGACAGCCCCTTCTCCGCCTTGGCCACCAGGATGAGCTCCATCGCCCGCATCTTGTCCATGACCATCGAAGGTAGCGAGGTCGCCGTTTCATCCGTATGAAGTCCCGATGACAAGCGGACATCAGACTCTCATTCGGTACCATCGGGACATGACGCATGAGGTGTTCAACCAGGTACCGCCGCTGGTGGGCTATGACACAGCCGAGGACGCCGCGCTGCTGGAGGGCCTGCACCGGGAGGGCGCGGGCTGGGCAGAGGAGGAGGTACGGGTACTCGGCCGTCTCGCCGGAAGCCACCAGGCCCAGGAGTGGGGCCGCCAGGCCAACGAGAACCCGCCCGTCCTGCACACCCACGACCGGTACGGCCACCGGATCGACGAGGTCGAGTTCCACCCCGCCTGGCACGACCTCATGCGCACCGCCGTCACCCACGGCCTGCACGGCCGCCCCTGGGCCGACCCGCGCCCCGGCGCACACCTCGCCCGCGCCGCGAAGTTCTACTCCTGGCGCGTCGACGCCGGCCACGGCTGCCCCATCTCGATGACCTACGCCGCCATCCCCGCCCTCCGGCAGGAACCGGCGCTCGCCGCGACCTACGAACCACTCCTCACCGCCGAGACCTACGACTTCGGCCTCCGCGCGCCCCTCGGCAAGAGCGGCCTCCTCGCCGGCATGTCCATGACCGAGAAACAAGGCGGCAGCGACGTCCGCGCCAACACCACCACGGGTGTGGCGGAGGCCGACGGCACCTACCGCCTCACCGGTCACAAATGGTTCACCAGCGCGCCCATGTGCGACGTGTTCCTCACCCTCGCCCAGACCCCCGCCGGCGTGACCTGCTTCCTGGTCCCCCGCGTCCTCCCCGACGGCACTCTCAACTCCCTGCGCCTCATGCGCCTCAAGGACAAGCTCGGCAACAGGTCCAACGCCTCCGCCGAGATCGAGTACTCCCAGGCCCTCGGCTGGCGCGTGGGCGACGAGGGCCGCGGTGTCCGCACCATCATCGAAATGGTCAACATGACCCGCCTCGACTGCGTGATCGGCGCAGCCGCCGGCATGCGCCAGGGCCTCACCGTCGCCGCCCACCACTGCGCCCACCGCACCGCCTTCGGCAAGCGCCTCGCCGACCACCCCCTCATGCAGAACGTCCTCGCCGACCTCGCCCTCGAATCCGAGGCCGCCACCCTCCTCATGACCCGCCTCGCCGGCGCCACCGACCGGGGCGAGACGGCCTTCAAGCGCCTGGCGCTGGCCGTCGGGAAGTACTGGGTCTGCAAGCGCTGGCCCGCCCACACCGCCGAAGCCCTCGAATGTCTGGGCGGCAACGGCTACGTGGAAGAATCCGGCATGCCCCGGCTCTTCCGAGAAAGCCCCCTCAACTCCCTCTGGGAGGGCTCGGGAAACGTGGCCTCCCTTGATGTCCTACGAGCGATGATGCGGGAACCGGAGACTTTGGAGGCGTTCTTCGCCGAAGTCGAACTCGCGAGTGGAGCGGACGGCAATCTCGACGCCGCCATCCGGGAGGCGAAAGAGGCATTCACCGACGTGGACACCCTCGAGTTCCGGGCTCGCCGCATCGCCGAACGCCTCGCCCTCATCCTCCAGGCATCGTTGCTGGTCAGACACGGTTCACCTGCCGTAGCGGACGCCTTCTGTGCTTCCCGGCTCACCAACGACTGGGGCCACGCCTTCGGCACCCTTCCACCACACCTCGACTTTAAAACGATTATCGAGAGGGCAACCCCGAATATCGGTTAGGACCTTTCAATAACGCTGTCCAAATCTCTTCAACATGACCCTGATCCCCGGGCTGGTGGGCGCCGCCACCTCGAGGGTCTCGATCCGAACCATCGGCGGGATGCGCAGGGCCGTCCCGCTCTCCTGCGCCGGGAAGGAGATCCCGCGCGCTTGGTGGCGGCTGTGGACAGAAGGCCAATTCTGTACATGTACAGAATTGGCCTTCTGTCCACTCTCGAAACGAATTCCTGTCCTTTCTTGTGGGGAAAGGGACAAGAACGGGAACGCCGTCCGGAGTGATAGTGACGGTCATGCGAAACAAGATGACAGCCGTGGGGATGCTCGCGGCGGTGACCGTTCTCGGCTGCCCGGGTACCGCCAGCGCAGACGACACGTGGCGTGCGGTTCCGCTCAACTGGACCTGGCCGGATCGCCATTTCAACGACGTCGAGGCGGTCGGCGCCCGCGATGTCTGGGCGGCGGGCGGCCAAGGCGAGGTGCACGTGTCCATCCTGGGCGACCTGGGCCACGCACCGGTCACCCTGGTCGACATCGGCTCCAAACCCGTCCTCCAGCACTGGACCGGGGGGACTTGGACCAGTTACTCGCCCCCGGGCATCCCGGGCGAGGGGCAGATCACCCAGATCGAGGGCCTCGCACCGAACGACGTCTGGGCGTCGGGATTCCTCGGGTACCACAACCCGGCCACGTACCTCGCGCACTGGGATGGGACGAGGTGGACCCAGGTCGCTTCGCCGTCGAGCCGCTGGAGCGTGAAACTGTGGACCGATTCCGACAGCGTCTGGCTCGATGACGACAACGCCCTCTACCAGTACAAAGGCGGCGCGTGGATCAAGCATCCGTTCGACGGCGGCTCCCTTGCCGTCATCCTGCCGACCTCCTCGGGTGACTTCTACGTCTGCAATATCGACGAGCTGTCCCACTGGAACGGTTCGACCTTCACTACCTTCGGCCTGCTTCCGGGTGACAGCCACTTCTCCGACAACAACTTCTACGCTGCCTCGGCCGCCGGAGAACTCTGGACCATTTCCCGTGCGGGCAGCGCCGACACCGTCCCGTCCGTCCACCGCTGGTCTGGAACAGCCTGGGAAACCGTCCCCGTCCCCGACGCTTACCAGGGCACCTCCCACCACAGCATCTACGATGTCGACGGCATCGTGATCCAGGTCCGGACGCGGAGTGACGGCAAGGAGCACCAGCTCCGCTGGAACGGTACCTCCTGGACCGAGCTGAGCACCCCGGCAGCCTCCGTTCCGCCCTCTCCTGTGGTCGCCGGCGACGGCACCGTCTGGGCGGGCGGTGGTGTCAACCGCCTCCAGGGTCAGACCTGGACTCCCGTTCAGGTCCCGATCACCGGCTACCTCCAGATCACCCCTCTGCCCGCCTCCCGCTACGTCTTCGCCTGGGGCAGGGACAACTCCGGAAACCTGGTGGCCGCCACCAACACGCCCCAGACC
>JBDSTJ010000023.1:0-12237 GCA_039928335.1 Streptosporangiaceae bacterium
TGCTTGAACGCCGCCGCGTGGAAGGTCCTGGCCTGGACGCCGGGGGCGCCGAGGGCGCGCAGCCGCCCGCGCAGCTCGCCGGCGGCCCGGGTGGTGAAGGTCACGGCGAGCACCTGCTGGGGCGCGACGACCCCGGTCAACGTCGCGTAGGCGATCCGGTGGGTGATGGCGCGGGTCTTGCCCGTACCGGCCCCGGCCAGCACGCACACCGGGCCGTGCACCGCCTCGGCCACCGCCCGCTGCTCTGGATCGAGCCCCGCCAGCACTCCCTGAGCATCCATGCGGTCCATTGTCTCAGCCACCACCGACAACGCCACCGACCCCGCAGGGAATGTCGGCGTAGGGGAAGATGTTCCCCTTAGGCCAACGATCACCCGAGCGAAGGATGCAGATGAGTGCGACCGGACAGCTGACCATGTACACCACCCAGTGGTGCGGCTTCTGCAAGCGCCTCAAGAACCAGCTCGCCCGCGAAGGCGTCCACATGGTCGAGATCGACATCGAGCGCGACCCCCAGGCCGCCGAGTTCGTGATGAGCGTCAACGGCGGCAACCAGACCGTGCCGACCGTGGTCTTTCCCGACGGCACCGCCGTGACGAACCCCAGTGCGAAGGCCGTACAGGCCAAGATGGCGTCCCTGACCAAGAGCTAGAGGCCCCAGGAGCCCGGGAGGTCGCCGCCGTACCAGTGCTCGAGGATCTGGCGGGCGATGGAGACCTTGCCGGGCAGGAGGACCTCGCCGGCGAGGGCCGCGGTCCTGAGTTCGTCGCGGGAGTACCAGTGAGCCTCCTCGATCTCGCCGTCCTCGTAGCGCAGTTCCTGGCCCTGTTCGGCCAGGCAGGTGAAGCCGACCATCAGGCTCTGCGGCAGCGGCCAGGGCTGGCTGCCGAGGTAGTCGGCGTCCGCCACGACCAGGCCGACCTCCTCGTGCACCTCGCGGGCGACGGCCTGTTCCAGGGACTCCCCGGGCTCGACGAATCCGGCGAGGATCGACACCCGCCGTTCCGGCCAAGCCGCGCCCCGGGCGAGCAGCACCCGGTCGGCGGTGTCGTGGACCAGCATGATCACGGCCGGGTCGAGGCGCGGGTAGTGCTCGGAGCCGTCCTCGGGGCAGACCCGGACGTGCCCGGCCGCGATCACCTGGGTCTCGCGGCCGCAGCGCGGGCAGTACCGGTGGGTGGAGTGCCAGTTGGCGAGCGCCACCGCGTGCGTCATCACCCCGGAGTCGACGTCGCCGAGCAGGGCGCCGACCCGGCGCAGGTCCGCGGGTTCGGCTCCGTCGAGGTCGGGCAGGGCGGCCTCCACCGCGAAGTACGCGATCTCGTCCTCGTCCAGGCCCAGCAGGTAGCGCGGGCCGTCCGGGGCGTTCTTGGCGTCGAGGAACACCAGCTCCAGGGTGTCGGCGACCTTCACCTGGACTCGGCCCTGGTCGACCACCACGACCCGGGAGTCCGCCCAGGCCGCGTCCACCCAGTCGTCGTCCCTGCGTCGTTCGGCCACCCGGTCGAGGTTCCCCCGTGCCAACGCCAGCCAGCCAAGACTCATCTACTCTCCTCCATCGCGTCAGCTCAACGTAGTACCGGGGAGGTTTAGTCCCGCCGGTAGGCGACGATGGAGGTGTGGCCATCTATATCGACACGCCGATCTGGCAGGCCAGAGGTCGCCTCTGGTCGCACCTGATCAGCGATGTCTCCTTCGCGGAGCTGCACGCGTTCGCCGACCGGCTCGGCGCTCCCCCGCGCGCCTTCGAGCGCGATCACTACGACATCCCCGAGGCGGGGCACGCCCGGGCGGTGGAGCTCGGCGCGCAGGAGGTGAGCTGCCAGGTGCTGCTCGGCCATCTGCGGTCGTCGGGGCTCAGGCGTCCGAAGTTCGCAGTGCGCTGATCTCGGCCTGGACGTTGGCGCGGGCGCGGGCCTCGAAGCGGTCGCGGGCGATCTCGGTGTGGAACAGCGACGGCAGCAGCAGGAGCTGTTCGAGCACGTCGGCCCTGCCGGGTCTGAAGAACTCCTCGGGGATGAACGCGTACTCCTGCCGTACGGCGACCGTGTAGGCCGCGTAGGCCGCCGGCTCCGCCGCAAGGATCGCGAGGTCGGCGTCGCACAGGACCCGGCCGTCGGCGTCGGCGGGTTCGTGGGTCTTGGTCATCCGCACCAGGTCGGCGACCCGCTCGGCGTGGGCGTAACCGAGGTCGGTGAGCATGCGCGAGGCGAGCAGGGCGCTGCGTTCCTCGTTGTCGCCGCGCTGCGGGTCGTAGACCGCGTCGTGGAACCAGGCCGCCAACCGGACGGCGTCGGCGTCGTCGGCGTGCTCGGCCAGTTCGTCGACGAGGTCGAGGACGGCGGCGAGGTGCACGTCGGTGTGATAGCGCCGGTGCTTCTCGCGGTACCGCGCCACCAGCTCCTCGCCCAGCCGGCGTTCACCGGTCAGCTCCGTCCACCGCTCCAGGAGATCCATGAGGCCAATATCCCACGTCCGCGCGTAGCCTTCCGGTAACTTAGGGCAGGCTAACCTAAGGGGGTAAGGTGCGGCTCTTCGTCATCGCGGGCAAGGCGACCGACTCTGTCACGTACGGTTTCCTGCCCGCTGCCGAACGCCTCGGTCTGGACGTCACGATCCTGACCGACCGGCCCGCGGACCATCCCGGCGGCGTCCGGTGCGACGTCACCGACTTCCGCGAGATCATCGAGGTCGGCCGGCCCGACGCCTACTTCTCCAACAGCGACTTCCTGCAGGTCCCGACGGCGCTCGCCGCCGCCTACCACGACCTGCCCGGCAAGGACTGGCGGGCGGCGACCCGGACCAAGAACAAGGCCCTCATGCGCCGCCACCTCGGCGACGTCTGGTCCGCCGCTTTCCCGCTGCCCGCCGACCCGCCGTTCCCGCTCGTGGTGAAGCCTCGCGAGGGCGTGGCCAGCGAGGACGTCACGCTCGTCCGGGACGCCGCCGAGCTCGCCGCGCTGCCCGCGCCGCGCCGCCCGATGCTCGCCGAGGAGTTCCTGCCCGGGACCCTGCACACGCTGGAGACTCTGAACGGCCGGGTGCTCGGCTCGTTCCGCACCACCGTGGGGCCCTCCTTCATCGAGGAGCGGCTGGACTGGGCCGCGCCGCCGTGCACCGGCCAGGTGCTCGCCCAGCTCGCCGAGCTGGGCGTGGGGTTCGGGGCGTGCCACACCGAGTTCATGGTGCACGAGGGCCGTGCGCGGCTGGTCGAGGTCAACTACCGGCTCATCGGCGACCACTGCGACTTCCTCATGTCCGACCTGCTCGGCCACGACGTGCACGAGGCCGTGCTCCGCGCGCATCTCGGCGCGACGCCTCCGCACCGGGACGGTCCGGAGCTGGCGGCGGCGGTGGACTACGTCCTCGCCGACCGCAGCGGGGTGCTGGCCGCGCCCGGCGCGCTCGACTGGGAGCACGAGGGCACCAGGGTGACCTACCGCCCGCAGCGGAAAGACGGCGATCGGATCAGCCGGACTGGGACGAACAGGGACTATCTGGGCACCATTCAGGCGATCGGCCCGAACGAGGCCGCCGTTGAGCGCGCGCTTGAGGCATTCCGGTCCACCCACTCCTGGGAGATCAGTTGAACTCGGAGAGTCTTCTCGCTTCGCGCGTGCTCGACACGCTGCTGCGCGAGGACTACGCCCGCCTGTCCGCGCGGGTCGCCGGGCACGAGCTGCGGCTCCCGCACCGGACCGTCCGGCTGCGGCCCGCCCGGTTCCTCGCCGACCTGCGGGTCGACGACGAGCTGACCCTGGCGGAGGTCTTCGCGGCCGTACGGGCGGTCGCGGATCCGCGCGACGACGTGGCCGCGTTCGAGCGCGAGTGCCGGGAGACCCTGGCCACGATCCGGCTGGACCTGCCGGCCGCGCGTCCCGGCCTCACCTACTACGACGCCGTCGCCGCCCGCGCCGGGCACCCGGTCTATCCGACCGGCCGGTGCCGGCTGGGGATGTCGGCGGCGGAGCTGCGGGAGTTCGCCCCGGAGTTCCAGCCGAGGTTCGCCCTGCGCTGGGCCGAGGTGCCCGACCCGGTGCTCGCCGGCGATCTGCCCGGCTGGTGGCCGGGCCGCCTGTTCCCGGTCCACCCGCTCATGCTCCGCCGCCCCGACCCGCCCGAGGTCGTACCCGAGCCCTACCTCGAGGTCAGCCCGACGCTCTCGGTCCGTACGGTCGCCGTGGACGCTCTCACCCAGCTCAAGATGCCGCTGCCGACCAGCACCCTCGGCCTGCGCAACACACGCAGCCTGAAGCCCGGGACCCTCGCCGACGGCGCGAAGGTCCAGCGGATCCTGTCCGGGATCGCCGTCGCGGAGGGCCTCCCGGTCCTGCTGGCCGACGAGCAGACCTACGGGCACGCCCACGACGAGAACCTCGGCTTCCTGCTGCGGCGGATGCCCGTCGCGGACTCCGTGCCGGTGGCCGCGCTCGTGTCGGTCGTGCCCGAGCTCACCGACGACGTCGCGGGATTCTTCGACGGCTACCTGCGCACCCTGTTCGCCTGGAACTGCGCGCTCTTCACCCGGCACGGCATCGCGCTCGAGTCCCACCAGCAGAACCTGTCGGTCACCCCCGACCTGCGCCTGGTGCTCAAGGACAACGACGGCGCACTGTTCCTGGCCGGCGACTTCGACGACCCGCGGATGGTCGGCGACCGGGAGGCACTGGCCCGGATGTTCGTCACGATCACCCTGCACCTGTGTGCGGGCGCGCTCGCCTTCGGCCTGGCCGGGCGCGGCCTGCTCCCCCTCCGCACCGGACTCACCCTGATCCGCGACCGGCTCGACGAGTTCGCCGACCCGTTCCTGCGCGCCCGCACCCTCGACGCGCCCCGGCTGCCGCACAAGGCGATGCTCACCGCCGGGACCCTCCTCGACAAGGCGCGTACCGGCGCGGCCGACATCAACAAGCACTACGGCCCCACCGGCCCGAACTATCTCCGGGAGATCCCTTGCTGCTGACCGCGTCCACGGTCGCCGCCGACGAGGCCACGTCCCTCGCGCTGCTCAACTGCCTGATCCGCGAGGTGAGCGGGCCGCACGGCAGGGTCCGCACGGACGGGGACCGGGTCACCGTGTCCCTGGCGGGCACGACGCTGAGCTGCCGGCTGCTGCGCCCGCCGCACGGGCCCACGCTGCGGATCGCCCCGCCGTATGAGGCGGGCGGCCGGGACCTGGCCTGGGACGAGCTCGCGGAGTTGGTCGCCGCGGAGCTGGAGCGGACGACCGGCCTGGGCAACCCCGAGTTCCTCGGCCAGGTGCGGTCCAGCCACACCGCGATGGGCCTGATCCACGACCGGCACCAGGCCCGGACGGGCTATCTCGGCAGCGAGCAGGCCCTCCTGTCCGGCCACCGGTTCCACCCCTCGCCCAAGGCCCGGCAGGGTGACCCCGACGACTGGCTGCCGTACGCGCCCGAGACCGGGGCGCGGTTCCCGATGCGCTGGCTGGAGGTCGAGGAGGACCTGCTGGTCGGTGCGGGCGATCTCGGTCCACTCGCGGGCCCGGGGCTGCTGCCGGTGCACCCGTGGCAGTGGTCGCTGCTCAGGGACCGGCCGGTGCTGCGGCAGGCGCTGCGCAGCGGCCGGGTGCGGGACCTGGGCGAGCGGGGTGCGGAGGCGGTCGCGACCTCCTCGGTCCGGACCCTGTACCTGCCGGACGCCAACGTGTTCGCCAAGTTCAGCCTGGACGTGCGGATCACCAACTGCGTGCGGAAGAACGCCTGGTACGAGCTGGCCGCCGCGCCCGCGCTGACCCGGCTGCTCAAGCCGATCTTCGGGGACGCGCTGCTCGGCGAACCCGCCTACCGGACGGTCCGGCTCGCCGACCTGGGCCTGCACGAGGGGCTCGGCGTGATCCTCCGGGAGGGCCTGCGGAACCCCGAGCGCATGGTGCTCGCCGGGGCGCTCACCGAGCCCGGCGGGATCCTGCCGGACCGGCTGGCGGCCACCGACCCGGTGGTGTGGTGGGAGGCCTATGTCCGGCAGGTCGCCCCGCCGGTGCTGGCGGCCCTGCTGGAGCACGGCGTCGTCCTCGAACCGCATCTGCAGAACGTGCTCATCGAGCTGGGCGAGGACGGCGTGCCGGTCAGGGCGGTCTTCCGCGACCTGGAGGGCACCAAGCTGCTGCCGGGCCGGTTCGACCTCGGCGGGCTGCCCGAACGGGTGCGCGAGGCGGTGACCTACGACGAGGAGCGCGGCTGGACCCGGGTCGCCTACTGCCTGTTCGTCAACCACCTCGCCGAGATCGCCGCCTCGGTCGCCGACTGCTCCGGGGTACCGGAGGCGGAACTGTGGCGCGCGGGCCACACCGTTATCGCCGACCACACCCCGCCGGACGACCGGCTGGCCGCCCTGCTGGCCGGTGCGCCACTGCCGGCCAAGGCGAACCTGCTGGCCAGGTGGGCTCGGTCCGCCGACCGGGTGGCCGCCTATGTGCCGGTGACCAGCCCGTTCAGCGCACAGCCGCCAGGACGTGGGGCGGGCGCATGGTCCATCATGTGACATCACGTCCATGAGGAGGCCGACTGTGCTGTTCGACCGGGTGCGTTCCGCGGTCTCGTTCGGGCTCCAGACCCTGCGGGTCATCCGCGACGCCGGGGTCCTGCATCCCCTGCGGCCTGACCGCGCGGTCCGCCTTCCGCTCCAGTTCGTGCGCTTCGGGGCCAGCCCCGCCGTCGCGGGCGCGGCGGCCGCGCTGCGCTTTCCCGACCGCACCGCGCTGATCGACGAGCTCGGCTCGCTGACCTTCGCCGAACTGGAGGCCCGCTCCGCCGCGCAGGCCACCGCGCTCCGCCCGCACCTGGCCGAGGGACACAAGGTCGGCATCCTGTGCCGCAACCACCGGGGCTTCGTCGAGGCGGCGCTGGCCGGGTCGCGGCTCGGGCACGACGTGGTCTTCCTCAACACCGACTTCTCCGCGCCGCAGCTCGGCAGGGTCCTGGCCGACGAGCGGATCGGGGTGCTCGTCCACGACGAGGAGTTCGCCGGGGTCGTGGCCGCGACCCCGTTCACGGGCACCCGGGTGGTGGCCTGGCACGACGGGCCGGTCGCGCACCGGACCCTCGACGAGCTCGCGGCGGGCGAGGCCGAACCGCTGGTCGCCCCCAGGGCCGGCAAGGTCGTCATCCTGACCTCGGGCACGACCGGGCCGCCCAAGGGGGCCTCGCACGACTTCGGCCTCGTGGGGATCATGCAGCAGTCGTTCGGGCACCTGCTGCGGGTGCCGCTGCGGTCGGGCGAGCCGGTGCTGGTCGGGCCGCCGCTCTTCCACGGTCTCGGCCTGACCTATCTCCTCGCCTCGCTCGGGCTCGGCTCCCCCGTGGTCCTGCTCCGGCGGTTCGACCCCGAGGACGCGCTCGGCGCGATCGAACTGCACGAGGTCGGCGCGTTCATCGCCGTCCCCGTCATGCTGCAGCGGCTGCTAAACGTCCCCGGGACCCAGGACACCTCCTCGCTGCGGGTGGTCCTGTCCGGCGGCGCGGCCCTGCACCCCAACCTGGCCACCCGGTTCATGGACCGGTTCGGCGATCTGCTGTACAACGCCTACGGGGCCACCGAGACCGGGTGGGCGACGATCGCGGTCCCGGCCGACCTGCGCGAGGCTCCCGGAACCGTCGGCCGGCCGACTCTGGGCGTGGTCGCCCGGATCCTGTCCGGTGACGGCGTCGAGCTGCCGCAGGGCGAGATCGGCACGCTCTTCCTCGACAGCGGGCTGAAGTTCAGCGGCTACACCGGCGGCGGCACCAAGGACTACGTCGACGGACTGATCAGTACGGGTGATCTCGGCCATGTCGACCCCGAGGGCCGGATCTTCATCGACGGACGCGCCGACGACATGATCGTGTCCGGCGGCGAGAACGTCTTCCCGGGCGAGGTCGAGGACCTCCTGGAGGGCCACCCCGGGGTCGCCGAGGTCGCGGTCGGCGGCGTGGACGACGAGGAGTTCGGTCAGCGCCTGGCCGCGTGGGTCGTCCGGGCCGAGGGTTCCGCGGTCACCGGGGACGACCTGAAAGCCCAGGTGAGGAGCCAGCTGGCCCGCTACAAGGTGCCCCGCGACGTCACCTTCGTCACCGAACTGCCCCGGACGACCACCGGAAAGATCAAGCACGGAGTGTTGCGAGAAGGTTGATCCGGTCGCGTAATCGGCGCATTTACGATAGATCAGAGGGCATGACCACCGACGACCTCTCGCCTGACGTGCTCGAAGCCGGAGCCTCGCTCGGCGACCCGGTCGCCGACGCCGGCGAGCCCAAGGAGCGCAAGCTCAAGATCATGCTCATCGTCGACGGCGTGCTCATCCTCGCCGCCGTCGTCGGAGCCTTCTTCGCGCCGACCCTCAAGACCTACTACGCGATCGGCTGGGCGGCCGGAGTCCTGGTGCTCCTGGCCGTCGCCGGTCTGCTCTACCTGCGGCTGCGCAAGCTGCGCGACTCCGTCCTGGTGCTGTTCGAACGGGGCTTCGTGCACGCCGTCGGCGACGACCTCGAACCGGTCTCGTGGGAGTCGGTGAAGCTCGCCTACCTGCTGCCCGGCAAGCGCATCCTGCTGACGTTCGACGACGCGGAGCCCTACACGCTCAGGGCGCCCGTCCGTAACTTCGCCCAGATCGAGCAGGCCGTCCGCACCGGAGCCGGCCGCGACAAGATCCGCCGGGGCTCCCCGCCCAAGAACCTGGCCGCCGTCTAGCTAGACACCGGCCGACTCCCGGGCGGCCCTGCAGACCCGGGCGAGATCGACTATCGCGGCTGATCTGCGTTCTTCCAGGGGCCTGGGGTCGCCGGGACCGGCGGCGGCGAGAGTGTCGAGCACCAGGGAGAACACGGGCCAGTCCGCGGGGGCGATGTAGCCGCGGAGGTCGAAGCCCTCTTCTTCGGCCTCTTCGAAGTCGACGTTGCGCAGGAACGTCTCGAGGGCGGCTTCGGCCGCGACGACCCCGATGCGCATCGCCAGGACCGCCGGGGAGGTATCTGTAGAACTCACGTTCGAGACCCTACGCGCACACACGTTCTCAGTTCAAGAAGGATTGCCCATCCGTCAGGGTGCGGCCGCGGCCACCAGCGGCCCGCTGAGCCGCTTCACCTCGGCCCCGGCCAGCTCCAGCAGTGCGACGATCCCGGCCTGGCCCAGGACCTCGTCCTCGATGATGATCGCGGCCCCGGGCCGGCTGACCCGGACCAGTTCCCCGACCACCGCCGCCGGGTCCGGCAGGTCGCCGAGTGCGTTGCGGACCAGCACGAGGGTGAAGGTCCGGGCCACATAGGGCAGTTCGGCGGCGTTGCCCCGCACGAACGTGAGGTTCATGATCGCGTCCCGGTCGGCCTGCAGCTTGCCGGCCGCGAGCCGTTCGGTCGAGGCGTCGAGCGCCGTCGCGTGCCGGACCCGGCGGGCGATCGCCCGGGAGACCTCCGCGGGGCCGGACCCGATCTCCAGACACACGTCCTCGAGATCGAGCGCCGGCTCGGCGAACCTGACGAACCGGTCCACCGTCGTCTGGTCTTCACGGGCCACCGTCACGTATCCTCCCGGAGTTCGTTTCCAGGAGGATGCCCCGAATCCCACTCGGTGACTAGCCCTCACTGCGGTGAATCTTGACACGTGGGCGTGGTGCCCGTGCGGTCGGCCTCAGGTGGTGACCGGCTTCTTGGCGGCGCTGCCCGCGACCCACTGGCTCCACGGCTTCTGCCAGAAGCCCCAGCCGTTGGTCCAGTCGAGCTGGCGCCTGGTGCCGGTGATGGTGACCGGGTCGCCGCGGTAGGACCAGCCCATGAACCACTCGGCCGAGGCCGAGGGCGACCGGACGCAGCCGTGGCTGCAGTTGCGGTTGCCCAGGCAGCTGGGGTCGTCCATGTTCTGGTGGATGTACTCGCCGCTGTTGGAGATCCGGGTGGCGAACGGGACCTTCTCGTCGTACCAGCCCGGGTCGCCCTTCTTCTTGTTCGGCGGGCGCATCCGCTCCAGCCGGCTGTGGGCCATCGTGAGGTGGACGCCGCTGGTGGTGAGCAGGTGGTCGACCCCGTCTGCCTGGACGTCGCCGCCGCTGCCGAGGCTGACGCCCCAGGTCTTGACGACCGTGCCGTTCTGCCTGGCCGTCAACCGGTGGGTGGTGGCGCTGATGGTGACGATGTGCGCGTCACCGATCCTGAACGACTTCTTGAGGTTGACCGTGCCGTACAAGCCCTTGCCGGCCTTGACCCCGGCCAGCCGCGCGTTGAGCGCCACGGTCTGGTTGGCGGCCCAGAACTTCTTCGGCCGGAAGATCGCGGTCTGTACCCCGTCGAGCATCGACCAGTACCAGGCCCCCACGGCCGGCTTGGTCGACTTGACGATCATCGCCTTCTCGACGGCCTTCTTGTCAACGACGGTCCGGTTGAACCGGACGATGATCGGCATGCCCACGCCGACCTTCTCACCCGCCATCGGCGTCACGTCGGTGATGGCCAGGCTGTCGGCGGGCTTCAGGGTCCTGAACTTGCTGACGACCGTGCTCTGCTGCCCTTCGGGGTTCTTGACCGTCGCCGTGATCTTGTAGGAGGTCGCGGGCGCGAGCGGCCAGGTCGTCTTCCAGGTCAGCTTGTCACCGGAGTACTCCCCCGGGATCGGCTTTCCCTGGTAGTTGGCGACGACGTTCTCCAGCGTGCCACCCGCGGCCGTGATCTTGATGCCGCGCTCGGGTTTCGCCCCGGCACTGCCGTTGGCCGGGTTGAACACCACGGTCGCCGGCGGTGGCACGTCCTGGTCCGGTCCGGCCTTGGACCCGTTCCCCCCGGTCGGAGGCGAACTCGAACAACCCGCCACCAGTACTACGGCGGCAGCCGCCCCCGCGAGCCAAGCCCGACGCATAGTGATCCTCCGAGAGTGACAGGACTTCGTCCCCAGAAGATGGTGCGGGAGTGACGGAAGTTGCCGGATGAGGTCGAATGTGACCTATTTCACCGGCAACTCTTCTGGGGTGCGGGAGTCTGCTGATCCAACTTTGCCAGCACTTTACGCGGGATCAGCCCACGCTCGGGATCTGATCCAGGAGTGCGGCGAGACCATCGGCGTCGAGCAGGTCGACCGGGCGGATCGTCACGTTCGCCTTCACATAGTGGAAAGCGGCACTGACCTGGTCCAGCGGCACCCCGGCGAGAGCCGCCCAGGCCACCCGGTAGGCGGCCAGCTGCACCGCCACGAAGCGCCTCTCCTCGCCGGCGGGCGGGTTGCCGGTCTTCCAGTCGACGACCTCATAGCCGGCCCCCGCACGGAACACCGCGTCCATCCGGCCCCGCACCAGCCGGTCGCCGATCATCGTCTCGAACGGGACCTCGACGTCGAGCGGCTGACGGGCGGCCCACTCCGACTGCTCGAAGCGGTCCTGGAGCTCAGCCAGGTAACCGTCCGGCAGGACCTCGTCGTCGGCCGCGCCGAACAGGTCGTCCTCGTCGAGCAGGCGCTGCTGACCCCAGCGGGACTCCAGCCACTGGTGGAACGTGGTGCCCCGGCGGGCGAACGGCGCGGGTTCACGCGGCATCGGGCGGCGGATCTGAGCGGCCAGCGCCGCCGGGTCCCGGGCCAGCGACACCAGTGACGACACCGACAGGTGACCGGGCAGCTCGACGGTCAGGCCGTCACCGCCCCGGCCCTTGTCCCGGTCGGCCAGCAGCAGCTCGACGTCCCGGGCCCAGGCCGACATCCGGACCCGGTCGTCGGACTCCAGGTCGTCGGTGGACGCCCACGGGCCCGACCTGCCGACCATCGCCTCCTCGACCATCCGGGCCCCCTCCTCGACGTCCCCGGACCGCGGACCGGTCGGCCATGGTCTCGTGACGGTCTCGGCGAGCAGCGGGTTGGTGGCGTCCTCGGCGGGTGCGGCCGCCCACAGCGGGACCGCTCCGGCGACCTCCCGGATCTCCTCCAGGAACGGGGACGGACCGAGCGCCTTGGTCGCCGCGCCCCACCAGTAACCGGTGGCGATCAGCAGATGGCTGGCCCTGGTCACGGCCACGTAGGCCAGCCGCCGCTCCTCCCGCAGGTCCCGCTCGGCACAGGCCTCCTCGAAGGCCGCGAGGTCCGGCTTGGCCAGCCCCGACAGCCGGGGCAGGTCCACCTGGTCGCCGCGGAGCGGGAACGGGATCATGCGCGGGTTCGCCGTCCACCGGGTGGAGCTCGCCGGGGGCGTCGGGAAGATCGAGCCCTTGCCCGGGTTGCCGTTGCGCTGCGGGGTGAAGCTGAGGCCCGGCACGACCACAACGGGCC
>JBDSTJ010000024.1:0-4538 GCA_039928335.1 Streptosporangiaceae bacterium
CGCCAACCCCGACAACAACCCCTCACGATCACCACCCACGACCACCGCCCGATGCTCGAACACCGACCGGGACACCACCAACGACCACCCCACCTCTGCGGGCGTCAGAGCAGGATCGCCGGCCACCCGTTCCGCCAGGGCCGCCGCCTGCGCCGCCAGCGCCGGACCTGTGCGCGCTGAAACCACCCACGGCACCACCCCGGAAGCGGGCGCGGGATCGGCCAACGGGGGAGCGTCGGGGGCCTGCTCGAGGATGAGGTGGGCGTTGGTGCCGCTGATGCCGAAGGCCGACACCCCGGCGCGGCGGGGCTGGTCACCCCGGGGCCACGGAACCGGTTCGGTCAGGAGCCGTACCGCCCCGGTCGTCCAGTCGACGTGCGGGGTGGGCTCGTCGATGTGCAGCGAGGCAGGCAGCAGTTCGTGCTGGAGCGCCATGACCATCTTGATCACCCCGGCCGCGCCGGCCGCACCCTGGGTGTGCCCGAGGTTGGACTTCACCGAACCCAGCCACAGAGGCTGGTCCCGGCCCTGCCCGTAGGCGGCCAGGAGCGCCTGGGCCTCGATCGGATCGCCCAGGCGGGTACCGGTGCCGTGCCCCTCGACCACGTCGACCTCTGCCGCCGACAGTCTGGCGTTGGCCAGGGCCTGCCGGATGACGCGCTGCTGGGACGGGCCGTTGGGCGCGGTGAGGCCGTTGCTGGCGCCGTCCTGATTGATCGCCGAGCCGCGGATGACCGCGAGGATCCGGCGGCCGTTGCGTTCCGCGTCGGACAGGCGCTCCAGGACGAGGAGGCCGACACCCTCACCCCAGCCGGTGCCGTCGGCGGCGGCGGCGAAGGACTTGCACCGCCCGTCGGGCGCGAGGCCGCGCTGCCGGGAGAACTCGATGAACGCGCCGGGTGTCGCCATCACGGTGGCTCCGCCAGCCAGGGCGAGGGTGCACTCGCCCTGGCGCAGCGAGCGGGCCGCCAGGTGCATCGCCATCAGGGCCGAGGAGCATGCGGTGTCCACCGTGATCGCGGGTCCTTCCAGGCCCAGCGTGTAGGCGATCCGGCCGGAGGCCACACTGCCGAGATTGCCGGTCCCCACATACCCTTCGACGTCGCTGGTCATGGTGCCGATGGCCGACAGGTAGTCGTGCGAGCTGATCCCGGCGAACACCCCGGTCTCGCTGCCGTGCAGGGCCGCGCGATCGAGCCCGGCCCGTTCGAACGCCTCCCAGGCGGTCTCCAGGAGCAGCCGCTGCTGCGGGTCCATCGCGGTGGCCTCGCGGGGGCTGATGTCGAAGAACGCGGCGTCGAACTCGACCGCGTCAGGGCAGAATCCGCCCTGGTCGACGTAGGACTTGCCGTACCGCTCGGGGTCGGGGTCATAGAGCGCCTCGAGGTCCCAGCCCCGGTCGTCCGGAAACGGCGCGACGGCGTCTGCCCGGGCGGCGACGAGCCGCCACAGGTCCTCGGGGGAGCGGACACCGCCGGGGAACCGGCAGGCCATGCCGACGATGGCGATCGGCTCGGACTCGGCGTCCTGGAGCCGCCGGCGGGTCTGGCGCAGCTCGGCGGTGACCCATTTGAGGTGGTCGAGAAGCTTCTGCTCGTTCGACATCGGGTTCACGCCTTTCCGAACTCCTCGGAGATCAGGTCGAAAATGTCGTCGGCCGTGGCCGTGTCGAGCTCCAGGTGCGCGGTGGACCGGCCGCCGTCGCCCCATTTGGCCGCCAGCAGTTCCAGCCGGCGGGCGATCCGTCTGCGCGCCGCGTCGTCGACCGCGCCGGGCTCGCACACCGCGTCCCACCGGTCGAGGTCTGACAGCACCCGGTCCTCCGAGGTGATGTCCGCCTCGACCAGGAGCTCGCGAAGCCGAGCGGCGAGCTCCTGTGGGGTGGGGTGGTCGAACACGAGGGTCGGCGGCAGCTTGAGGCCGGTGGAGGCATTGAGCTGGTTGCGGAGCTCCACGGCGGTCAGGGAGTCGAAGCCGAGCTCCTGGAACGGCTGGCCGGCCGGTACGGCGTCGGGGTCGGGATGGCCGAGGATGGCGGCGGCCTGGGTCTGCACGTGACGGACCAGGAGATGGTGCTGCTGGGCGGGCGTGCCGCCGGCGAGGTCCCGCAGGAGCGGGTGGTCGCCGGAATCGCCGTCGGGCTGCCCGGCCGTCGGCGGTTCGACCCGGACCAGATCGGTGATCAGTCGGCTGGGGCGCTGCGCGGTGAACCCGGCGGGGAACCTGTCCCAGTCGATGTCGGCGATCGTCACCGCGGTGTCGTGGTGGTCGAGGGCGTACTGCAGGGACTTGACGGCGAGGCCAGGTTCCAGCGGGGCCAGACCGCGACGGCCGAAGTAGCTGACCGCCGACTCATCGGCCGCCATGCCCGTCTGGCCCCACGGCCCCCATGCCAGGCTGGTGGCGGCCAGCCCGAGGGCGCGCCGGTGCTCGGCGAGTGTGTCGAGGAAGGCGTTCGCGGCGGCGTAGGAGGCCTGGTGTCCGCTGCCCCACGACGCGGCACCGGAGGAGAACAGGACGAACGCGCTGAGGTCGAGGTGCCCGGTGAGTTCGTGCAGGTGCGCCGCGGCGTGCGCCTTGGGCCGCAGAACCTCGCCGAGATGGGGGAGGTCCAGGTCGGTGAAGGCGGTGTTCTCCGGGAGTCCTGCGGTGTGGAAGACGGCGTCGAGCGGCTGGTCGGCCGGTACGGCGTCCAGGAGGGCCCGCACGGAGTCACGGTCGGAGACGTCGCAGGCCAGGAGGGTCACCCTGCTACCCAGCCCGGTCAGCTCGGCGGCCAGCTCCTCGGCCCCGGGGGCGTCAGGCCCACGGCGGCCGGCGAGCAGGAGGTGTGGTGCGCCGCGTTCGGCGAGCCAGCGCGCGACGTGCGCGCCGAGCGCGCCGGTGCCGCCGGTGATCAGGGTCGTTCCGCCGGGCTCCCAGGGGGCGACGCCGTTGCCGGGGGCCGGCGCGTGGTGCAGCCGGCGGACGTGCGCGCCGGTCGCGCGCAGGGCGATCTGGTCCTCGGGCTGCCCGGGTGACAGGAGCGCGACCAGCCGGGCGGCCGTGCGTTCGTCGGGAGTGGTCGGCAGGTCGATCAGGCCTCCCCAGCGCCGGGGATGCTCCAGGGCCGCGACCCGGCCGAGCCCCCAGGTCTGGGCCTGGACGGGGCTGGGCGGGGGGTCGGCGGCGGCGACCGCGACCGCGCCCTGGGTCAGGCACCACAGGGGGGCCTCGATGCCGGCGTCTCCCAGTGCCTGGACCAGGGCGGTGGTGGCGGCCAGCCCGGCGGGGACGGCGGGCTGACCGGGATGCGGGCGTTCGTCGAGGGCCAGCAGACTGAGGACGCCCTCCGGAGGCTCGGCGACGGACAGGTCCGCCAGTTCCGTGCCGAGCGCGTCGCGGTCCACGTCGCCGGCTTCGACGAGGTGGACCGATGCTGAGGGCAGGGCCTCGATCGTGGCCCGTACCGCAGGGTGATCGCCGTGCCCGGCGGGCACCACCACGAGCCACCGGCCGGCCGGTGCCGCGGTCTCGGCCAGGGGCAGCGGGCTCCAGGTGACCTGGTACCGCCAGGAGTCCAGCACGGTCTGCTCGCGATGCTGCCGCCGCCAGGCGGACAGCAGCGGCAGGGCGGGCCCCAGGTCCTCGGCGGCCCGGCTGTCGTCACCCAGCCCCAGGGCCTTGGTCACTGCCCTGGTCACGGCCTTGACGTCGAGTCCCTCGATGGCGTTCCAGAGCCGGTCATCGGGCCCGCCGCTGCCCGGCACGGCCGGTACCAGCCAGTAACGCTGTCGCTGGAAGGCGTAGGTCGGGAGCCCGACCACGGCGGGGATGGGATCGGTCGGGAACAGCGGCGTCCAGTCGACCTGGACTCCGGCGGTGAAGGCCTGGGCGACCGCCCGGACCAGCTGGAGGCGGTCGCCGAGGTCGCGGCGCAGCGTCGGCACGGTCGCCGCGTCCACCCCGGCCTCCTCGAAGGTCTCCTGCAGGCCGAGGGTGAGGACGGGATGGGGACTGGCCTCGATGAAGGCCCGGTACCCGTCGTTCAGCAGGGTCCGGACGGTGTCGGCGAACCGCACGGGCTCCCGCAGGTTGCTCACCCAGTACGAGGTGTCCAGGATCGTGGGGTCGATCCTGGTGGCGGAGACGGTGGAGTAGAAACCGACGTCGCTCTCATACGGCAGGATCCCGGTCAGAGCGTCGGTCAGTTCGTCCTCGAGCTGGTCGATCTGCGGGCTGTGCGAGGCATAGTCGACGTCGACCAGCCGTGCCCGCCAACCGGCCTCCTGGGCTTCGGTGACCACGAGAGCGACCTGGTCGGGCGGCCCTGACACCACGGTGGAGGCGGGGCCGTTGACCGCCGCGACCACCACGTCGACCCTGAGCCGCGCGAGCAACTGCTCGGTCTGCTCCGGACCGGCCCCCAGGAAGGCCATCGCGCCGAGACCCGACAGACGGCGCAGAGCCTTGCTGCGCAACGCCACGACCTTCGCCCCATCCTCCAGGGACAACACCCCCGCAACACAAGCCGCCGCGATCTCACCCTGACTGTGCCC
>JBDSTJ010000025.1:0-4598 GCA_039928335.1 Streptosporangiaceae bacterium
CGTGGCGGTGCCCACCGACGCCCAGGTCGAGGAGGCGCTGCGGCTCACCGCCGCCGCAGCCAAGCCGGCCGCGGCCACACCCCTGCATGTGCGGGCCGAGGCGCTCGCGCACGTGTCCCGGCGGCTCGCGGAGCGGTCCGAGGAGATCGCCCGGATCATCACCGGTGAGAACGGCAAACCACTGCTGTGGGCGCGCGGGGAGGTCGGGCGCGCGGTCTCGGTGTTCCGGTTCGCGGCCGAGGAGGCCCGCCGGTGGAGCGGCGAGGTGCAGCGGCTCGACACCGACCCCGGCGGTGTCGGCAGGGTCGCCTACACCAGCCGGGTCCCCTACGGGCCGGTGCTGGCCGTCACCCCGTTCAACTTTCCGCTGACTCTGACCGCGCACAAGGTCGCCCCGGCGATCGCGGTCGGCGCGCCCGTCGTGGTCAAACCGGCCCCGTCCACGCCGCTGTCGGCGCTGGTCCTCGGCGAGCTGCTGGCCGAGACCGACCTGCCCGAGGGCATGTTCTCGGTGCTGACGGTCCCCAACGACCGGGCGGCCTCCCTCGTCCAGGACCCGCGGCTGCCGGTGGTGTCGTTCACCGGATCCGGCCCGGTCGGCTGGTCGATCAAGGAGAGCATCCCGCGCAAGCACGTCACCCTGGAGTTGGGCGGCAACGCCGCGGCGGTGGTCTGTGAGGACGCCGACCTCGACTGGGCCGCCCAGCGGATCGCGCTGTTCTCCAACTACCAGGCCGGCCAGTCCTGCATCGGGGTGCAGCGCGTCTATGTCGTGGGTGCGGCCTACGACCGGTTCGTACCCAAGGTCGTGGAGGCCGTCGAAGCACTCGTCACCGGAGACCCGTGGGACGACAGAACCCAGGTCGGACCACTGATCAACGAGGACGCGGCGGTGCGGGTCGAGACGTGGGTCAACGAGTCGGGCGGGACCGTCCGGACCGGCGGGAGCCGGGACGGCGCCACCTACGCCCCGACGGTCCTCACCGACGTCGATCCGGGAACCAGGGTCGTCCGCGAGGAGGTCTTCGGGCCGGTCCTCGTGGTCGAGCGGGCGGCCGGCATCGACGAGGCGTTCGCGAAGGTCAACGACTCCCGGTACGGGCTGCAGGCGGGCGTGTTCACCCGCAGTCTCGACGTCGCCTTCCAGGCCCACCGTGACCTCGAGGTCGGCGGTGTGATCATCGGGGACGTGCCGTCCTACCGGGCCGACCAGATGCCCTACGGCGGGGTCAAGGAGTCGGGCGTCGGACGTGAGGGCGTCCGGAGCACGATGGCGGACTACACCTACGAGAAGGTGATGGTCCTGACGGGCCTGCCGCTCTAACCGAGGTCCTTCTCGAAACAGATGCTCCGGGGCGAGTCGAGGTAGGGCGCGTACCGGGGGACCCGGCGGAAGCCGGCGGCCTGGTAGAGCCCGATCGCCTCGGGCTGGAGGTCGCCGGTCTCCAGCCGGAGCACCAGGTGGCCGCGGGAGGCGGCCAGGTCCTCCAGGGCGATGAGGAGCAGCCGGGACACGCCCTGGCCGCGCTGGTCGGGGGTGACGAACACCCGTCTGGCCTCGGCGATCTCGGGGGTGAGCGGCTGCAGGCAGGCGCAGCCCGCGGCGATCCCCTCGATACGGGCCAGCAGGAACGTCACGTCGGAGTCGACCGGCATGGGGGCTTCGGCGTCGTCGGGATAGCGGGCCTTGAGCGTCGCAGCCTGTTCGGAGCAGAGGCTGATCACTGCCGGATCCTCGGAGGCGGTGTGGGCGATCTCGACCGGTACGGCGATCTGTTTCACAGGTTCGACCGTACGCGGAGGTTGTGATGTTCAGGTTACGAGGAGACGTCCCTGCGTGAACATCAGGCGCGTTGTGCCTGGTCATACAGCCGACGGACACTTGGCCCGAAAGAGGGGCCGTACATCGTGGTCCCGTCGTCGGCGTACTTGAAGCTGCTCACCGATGTGATCACCCCGGAGCCGGTCCCGGGATCGAACCGCGACAGCCACGGCCCGCCGCTGGACCCCTGGGTCATGTCGCAGCGCAGCCCCTGCGCGCTGGTGACACCGTGCGGGTCGCCGTGCGGTCTGCCACTGCAGTACGCCAGCCGCTCGCCGTTGTAGCGGCCCGACGCGGGGTAGCCGAAGCTGTAGGCCTGCCTGCCGCGGGGCTGCTCGAAGGAGATCTGGTGGGCCCCGACCGCGTCGGTGACGTGCTTGCCGTCGCTGGTCGCCAGCGCGACCATGGCCACGTCATAGTCGTCGTCGCCCGTGCTGGACCACTGGTCGGGGACGAACATCCGCCGGGCGGTGAAGCCGCCCGCGGGACCCACGCCGTCGCGGTAGCCCGGGACGAAGATCCAGTTGTCGGCCCAGCCGCCCCCGCCGTTCTTGGCGCAGTGGCCCGCGGTGACGACCAGGTCGCGGTTGGTGCTGACGACCGTGGCGGCCGAGCACAGGAAGTCCCGGCCGTTGAGGGTGAAGAACACCTTGCCGATGGTGCTGCGCACCGTCCCGCGCTGGGGCCAGAGCCCGCCTCGGTTGGTGGCCGAGGGGGTGCCCGCCGTCTCGACGCCGGTGGCGCGGGCCATCCGGTCGAGGGTCCAGTAGTGCAGGACCTGGCGCTGGTGCTCGGGGGTGGTGGAGAGCGGCCGGGACGCCGCGGGGGGCGGTGCCAGGACGAAGGCCGTGCCCGAGGTCGCCGCCGGTGATATCCCGAGAAGTGCCGCCAGTACCGGTGCGACCAAGGTGTCCGAGCCCATGAGCACAGAATTCTGCAGTACTTCGCGTGATCAGGTGACTACTTTTGGTGAAGTTGCGTCCTCGTGGAGAATGTCCTGTGTGAGAGACGTAGTGGTGCTCGGTTCGACCGGGTCGATCGGTACTCAGGCGCTTGACCTCATCGAGCGGAACCCCGACAGGTTCCGGGTCGCCGGGCTCGCCGCGGGCGGCGGAAAGGTGGAGTTGCTCGCCCGGCAGGCGCTGCAGTTCAAGCCCGAGGTCGTGGCTGTGGCGAAGTCCTCGGCCGCCCAGGATCTGATGCTGGCCTTCTACGCCGAGGCCAAGCAGCAGGGCTACGCCAGCGGCGACTACAAGATCCCGAGGATCGTGGCCGGGCCCGAGGCGGTGGCCGAGGTCGCCGCATGGCCCTGCGACGTGGTGCTCAACGGGGTGACCGGGGCTCTGGGCCTGGCCTCGACCCTGGCGGCGCTGGACGCCGGCCGCACCCTCGCGCTCGCCAACAAGGAGTCGCTGATCGTCGGTGGCCCGCTGGTGAAGGCCAAGGCGAGGCCGGGGCAGATCGTGCCGGTCGACTCCGAGCACTCGGCGCTCGCCCAGTGCCTGCGCGGCGGGACCGCCGCCGAGGTGCTGCGGCTGATCGTCACCGCCAGCGGCGGCCCGTTCCGCGGCCGGAGCCGGGCCGAGCTGGCCGACGTCACCCGGGAACAGGCGCTGAACCACCCGACCTGGTCGATGGGCCCGGTGATCACGGTCAACTCCGCGACGCTGGTCAACAAGGGCCTGGAGGTCATCGAGGCGCACCTGCTCTTCGACCTGCCCTTCGACCGGATCAAGGTCATGGTGCACCCGCAGTCGGTCATCCACTCGATGGTCGAGTTCGTGGACGGCTCGACGCTGGCCCAGGCGAGCCCGCCCGACATGCGGCTCCCGATCGCTCTTGGCCTGACCTGGCCAGACCGGATTCCCGATGCGTCTCCGGGCGTCGACTGGACGAAGTCCCACACGTGGGAGTTCTCGCCCCTTGATGACGAGGCTTTTCCGGCTGTGCAGTTGGCGCGGGAGGTGGGTTCTGCGGGCGGAACCGCGCCGGCTGTGTACAACGCTGCTAACGAGGAGTGCGTCGATGCGTTCCTGGAGGGCAGACTCCCGTTCCTCGGCATTGTGGACACCGTGGGCGAAATCGTGTCTAAACACCAGGTGAATAAAAGCCCAAACCTGGACGATGTACTCGCTGCAGACGGGTGGGCGCGTGAGAGCACTCGTGCCCTGCTGACACAATAGGCACATGAGCGTCGAACTCGGCCTGCCCAAGATCCGCCCGCAGGTCCCCCTGGTGTCCCCGCGCCGCAAGTCACGCCAGATCATGGTGGGCAACGTACCGGTCGGCGGTGACGCCCCGGTGTCCGTGCAGTCGATGTGCACGACGCTCACCTCCGATGTCAACGCGACCCTGCAGCAGATCGCCGAGCTGACCGCCTCGGGCTGCCAGATCGTCCGCGTCGCGGTGCCGTCGCAGGACGACGCCGACGCCCTGCCGATCATCGCCAAGAAGTCCGGCATCCCGGTGATCGCTGACATCCACTTCCAGCCCAAGTACGTCTTCGCGGCGATCGAGGCCGGCTGTGCGGCGGTCCGGGTCAACCCGGGAAACATCAAGAAGTTCGACGACAAGATCGGTGAGATCGCGCGGGCCGCCAAGGACACCGGCACCCCGATCCGGATCGGCGTCAACGCCGGCTCGCTCGACAAGCGGCTGCTGCAGAAGTACGGCAAGGCCACGCCCGAGGCGCTGGTCGAGTCGGCGCTGTGGGAGTGCTCGCTGTTCGAGGAGCACGACTTCCGCGACATCAAGATCTCGGTCAAGCACAACGACC
>JBDSTJ010000026.1:0-4775 GCA_039928335.1 Streptosporangiaceae bacterium
GGCCGCGCCGGTCACCGTCGCCGAGATGCCGGCCCATCTGCCGGGCGCGGTCGGCGGGACACATCCGGACGAGGTGTTCCGGCGGCTGCTGTTCTTCGGGATGGTCCGACCCTACAAAGGGCTGGACGTGCTGCTCAGGGCGCTGCCCGCGGACGTCGCGCTGACCGTGGCGGGGGAGTTCTGGAGCGGGCTGGCCGAGACCCGGCAGCTGATCGCGGAGCTGGGGCTGGACGTCGAGTTGAAGCCCGGCTACGTGCCGGCCGGGCAGATCCCCGCACTGTTCGCCGGGGCGGACGCGCTCGTCCTGCCCTACCGGTCGGCGACGGCCTCGCAGAACGCGCACATGGCCTTCGAGTACGGCATCCCGGTGATCGCCACCCGGGCCGGGGGCTTCGCCGCGCAGGTGCGCGAGGGGATCGACGGGCTGCTCGCCGAACCCGGCGACGTCGCCTCGCTCGGCGACGCCTTGAAGCGGTTCTACGCCGAGGGGGAGCCCGCCAGGCTCAGGGCCGGGGTGCGCAGGCCCGACCCGGAACCGGTGTGGGCCGCCTACCTGCGGGCGCTGGCCTACGCCGGAAGCTGAGGGTCCTCGGCGGGCACCGGCTTGGTCACCGGTTTGGGCATCGCATTGCCGACCAGCGCCCACAGCAGGTCCGCCACGGTCAGCACCACCCGCGAGGACAGCGCCACGACCAGCGCGGCCGGCTGGGTCAGCGCCGGGGCGAGAGCCGCGGTCAGCGCGACCTCCCGGGCCCCGAGCCCGCCCGGAGCGAAGATCACGAGGAAGCCGACGACGTAGGCCAGAGAATAGGCGCCGGTGGCCAGCAGGGCGGACCCCGACGGCATCAGCAGCCAGGTGTGCAGCCCGAAGAAGACCCAGCCGAGCAGGGTCCACAGCACGGCCGTCACCATCGAGCCGAGCGAGGGCGAAGCCGACAGCGGCTCCTGCCGGACCACCCTGAGCGCCAGATTCAGTGCCCAGGTGACCACCCGCGGATGCAGGCAGGACAGCAGAACGGGTGCGAGCAGTAGCGCCCACCAGTAGTCCCTCGCCGCCGAAGCCGAGGCCAGCGGCAGGGTCAGCGCCGCCATCGCGCAGCCGGTCGCGACGGTCGTGGCCATCGCCAGGAGGGTCGCGCTCGCCGAGGCGGCCCGGGGCACCCCGTGCTCCCGGGCGAGCGACACCTGGCCCACCACCGCCCAGACCGAGCCGGGCACGTACTTGCCGAGCTGCCCGAGGAACATGATCCGTACGCAGGCGGCGACCGGCAGGGGCCCGCCGAAGCCGGCGAGCAGCGCCCGCCAGCCGAGCATCCAGCAGAGCAGCCCGACCATCCCGGCGGCCAGCGCCCGCAGCAGGGTCCAGGCCGACAGGGTCGACAGCGCGGACGCGATGGCCGACCACTGGGTGATCAGGCCATAGGCGCAGAATGCCAGCGCAGCCAGGAGAAACGCATATCTCACCCACCGCGACTTCACAGCAGTCAGCCTAGGGGGCTGATCAGCCCAGTAAGCTCTCTCGGGCCGGAGATTTCGATACAGAAAGGTCGGGGTGTGGAAGCGATCCTGTTGGTTGGCGGACGCGGAACAAGGCTGAGGCCGTTGACGATCTCCACTCCCAAGCCGCTGCTGCCCACGGCAGGCGTGCCCTTCCTCGCCCACCAGCTGGCGCGGGCCAGCGCCGCCGGAGTGACCCGGATCGTGTTCGCGACCTCCTACCGGGCCGAGATGTTCGAGGCGGCCTTCGGCAACGAGGCCTACGGCGTGGACCTGGTCTACGTCGATGAGAAACGCCCGCTCGGCACCGGTGGGGCCATCCGCAACGCCGCCGCCGCCCTCGACAGTGCCGCCGGCGACCCGGTACTGATCCTCAACGGCGACATCCTGTCCGGCCACACCATCGCCGAGCAGGTCGAACTGCACCGCACGTCCGAGGCGGCCGTCACCCTGCATCTCACCGAGGTGCAGGACCCGTCCCGGTTCGGCTGCGTGCCGACCGACGACGCGGGCCGGGTCACGGCCTTCCTGGAGAAGACCAACAACCCGGTCACCAACCGGATCAACGCCGGCAGCTACGTCTTCCGCCGCGACGTGATCGACTCGATCCCGTTCAACGAGGTCGTGTCGGTCGAGCGCGAGACCTTCCCGAACCTGATCTCGGCCGGCGAGATCGTGATGGGCTTCGTCGACGCCGCCTACTGGCTCGACGTCGGCACCCCGTCGGCGTTCGTGCGGGGCTCCTGCGACCTGGTGCTCGGCCTGCTGGCCTCGCCCGCGCTGCCCGGCGAGGCCGGCCCGGTGCTCGCCCTCGAAGGCGCGGTCGTGTCGCCGCGCGCCGTCGTCACCGGCGGCACCGTCGTGGGCTCCGGCGCGGTCATCGAGGCGGGCTCCACCGTCTCGGGCAGCGTGCTGTTCGACGACGCCGTCGTCGCCAAGGGCGCCTGGGTGCGCAACTCCGTCCTGGGCCGGGGCGCCAAGGTCGCCTCCGGCGCGATGCTCGACGGCGCGATCCTCGGCGACGGCGCGATCGTCGGCCCCGGCAACGAGCTGGGCGACGGCCTGCGGCTGTGGCCCGGCATCGAACTGCCCCCGACGGCCGTCCGCTTCTCCAGCGATGTGTGAGGGGTAGATGAGCGAGCGGGTCTGGCGGCCGCCGTGGCCGGTGGACGTGGGCCGAGTGCTGTTCCCGCTGCGGCGGGGGCCGGGCGATCCGGCGTTCCAGGTGGTCGGGGACGAGTTCTGGCGGGCCTCGTTCACGCCGGCCGGCCCCGGGACGCTCGCCCTGGTCATGCGTGGGCAGCAGGTGCACGGCCGGGCCTGGGGGCCGGGGGCCGACTGGCTCCTGGACGGAATGCCGGCCCTGCTCGGAGCCGATGACACGCCCGAGGCGCTGGTGCCGGTGGACGATGTCGTCCGGGCCGCCGTCGCCGGGCGCGGCGGGTTGCGGCTCGGCCGGACCCAGCGGGTCTGGGAGGCCTTCGTCCCGGCGGTGCTGGAACAGAAGGTGCTCGGGATCGAGGCCCAGCGGGCCTGGCGGTACCTGCTCCGTGCCTTCGGCGAGCCCGCGCCCGGCAACCCCGAGCTGCGGGTGCCGCCGCCACGCGAGGTGTGGCGGCAGATCCCGTCCTGGGAGTGGCACCGGGCCGGGGCCGAGGCGGTACGCGCCCATACGATCATCAACGCCGCCCGGATCGACCTGGAGGACGCCCCGGCGAAGCTGCCGTTGCTGCCCGGCGTCGGGGTGTGGACGACGGCCGAGGTGCGCCAGCGGGCGTTCGGCGATCCGGACGCGCTGTCGGTCGGGGACTACCATCTGGCCGGGCTGGTCGGCTGGGCGATGGTCGGCCGCAAGGTCGACGACGCCGGGATGCTCGAACTGCTGGAGCCCTATGCAGGTCAGCGGCACCGGGTGACCCGTCTGCTGGGCGGCCCGCGTCCGCCGCGCCGGGGGCCCCGGCTGCCGGTCCGGGACTATCGCTCGTTCTGACCGGGAAGAAGCCGGGCCCGTCGTTTGCTTGCTCCCCCGAGGCGTGCCCCTCGTGGAAACCAATATGACGCTTGGCATAGAGTGCGCCTATGGAGAGCCACGTGACGGAATCGGGACTGCGGCGGGCCCTGGCCCGTGCCCGGGACGGCAAGACCCTCGACCAGGACGAGGCCACCATACTGCTGCACGCCCGTGGGCAACAGCTCGAAGAGCTGTTCAGCTATGCCGCACGGACACGCGACGCAGGTCTGGAGGCGGTCGGCAGGCCGGGAATCATCACCTACAGCCGCAAGGTGTTCATCCCGCTGACGCGGCTGTGCCGCGACACGTGCGGATACTGCACTTTCGCGACCGCACCGCACAAACTCGAATCGCTGTTCCTGTCGCCCGACGAGGTGCTCGACATCGCCCGTGCCGGTGCCGCGATGGGCTGCAAGGAAGCACTGTTCACCCTCGGCGACCGACCCGAGGACCGGTGGAAACCGGCCCGCGACTGGCTCGACGCGCACGGCTACGACGACACCCTCTCCTATGTGCGGGCGATGGCGATCCGGGTCCTCGAGGAGACCGGTCTGCTGCCCCATCTCAACCCCGGCGTCCTGTCCTGGCAGGACTTCCAGCGCCTCAAGCCGGTCGCGCCGTCGATGGGCATGATGCTCGAGACGACCGCGACCCGGCTGTTCACCGACAAGGGCGGCCCGCACTACGGCTCGCCCGACAAGGACCCGGCCGTGCGCCTGCGGGTCCTGGAGGACGCCGGCCGGGTCAACGTGCCGTTCACCACCGGGATCCTGATCGGCATCGGCGAGACCGTCGCCGAACGCGCCGACGCCCTGTTCGCCATCCGCAGGACGATGCGCGAGTACGGGGCGATCCAGGAGGTCATCGTCCAGAACTTCCGCGCCAAGCCCGACACCGCGATGCGCGGCGCGGCGGACGCGGAGCTGACCGAACTCGCCGCGACCATCGCGGTCGCCCGCCTGGTCCTGGGGCCGCGGGCCCGGATCCAGGCCCCGCCGAACCTGGTCGACTCCGAGTACGCCCTGATGCTCCGCGCCGGGATCGACGACTGGGGCGGGGTGTCGCCGCTCACCCCCGACCACGTGAACCCCGAACGTCCCTGGCCGAACCTCGACCAACTCGCCGAGCGGACCGCCGCCGAGGGCTTCACCCTGCGCGAACGCCTCACGATCTATCCCGAGTACGTCCAGCGCGGTGAGCCGTGGCTCGACCCGCGCCTGTTCGCCCATGTGGCCGCCCTGTCCGACCCGGCGACGGGCCTGGCCCG